>JALSPN010000099.1 GCA_026985945.1 Thermodesulfobacteriales bacterium | reverse complement strand
TAAGATCCGGGTCTTTCGTAGGGTCCACAATTCGATAGGAAAATTTGGGAGAAAGGGCGGCAAATTCGGCCAGGATGTCAGCCACGTCCCGGGCAATGGTCTTCATGGGGGCGGGTAGTTCCTCTTTGGGCGAGACGTAATAGGTAACCTTGATGGGCACTTCAAGCCTTTCTAGCACTTTGCGGGCCGCCGGAGAAACCGTATAGAGTTTGTTTTCCGTAAGATCCAGACGGGGCAACCTGACATTTGTAAGCCCGGCGTTTAAAAACAAAAGCCCCAGCACCAAAAATACCGAACCGAAATAAAAGTAGTGGCGTCCAAAATAACGGAGATAGCCGCTTACGGTCAAAGCGTTCCAGAAGAGAAAGGCCAGAATAAAAGAAAGATAGAAGAAAACATCTCTTAAGGAGATCACCCCTTTGGCCAGAGAGGAAAAATGTGGCGAAATACCAAGGGCCTGCCTCAAAAAGCTCCCAAGCCCCGGGATCCAGCCGTCAAGTGAGGTGGAGACAAGATCAGAACCAAAAAGATAACAGGCAAAACCCAGAAGGAGAGCGATAATAAAGGCCACGATTTGATCCTCAAAGAAGGCCGAAACCGCCTGCCCTAAAGCGATAAGAAAGGCTGCCAGCAGGGCCGCCCCGAAATAACCCCCAAGGATTGGACCCCAGTCGGGATCTCCTAGACTTGCCAGCATAACAGGAATAATGAAGGTTCCTGCCAGGGTAAGAAGTGAGAAGAGATAGGCCGCCAAGAATTTCCCCAGGACCAGGGCCGGGGTAGAGGCCGGAATGGTATAAAGAAGCGTAATGGTGCCACTTTTTCTCTCTTCCGCCCAGAGCCGCATGGTAAGGGCCGGAATAAAAATCAGGAGAATAAGGGGCAGGGTCTGGAAAAAACCCCGCATATCGCAAAGACCGGTAAGAAAGAAGGTGGTCATAAAGAGCCCATCGGCTACCAGGAGAAAAACCACGGCAAAGACGTAGGCTATGGGGGCGTTGAAGTAAGAGTGAAGCTCTCTTTTGAAAACGGCTTTAAGCCCCGACATGCTCACCCTCCTTCTGGCGGGCTACAAGGGCCAGAAAGACCTTTTCTAAATCTTCGCTTTCACGCTCAAGAGCCAAGATGTTTACCCCTTCCCTGCAGGCCTCCTTCATGATCTCAGCCTCTTTTGGTTCTTTGCTACAAAGGCGATAGGCGTAGCGGCCCCCCTCTTCCCTGAAATCCTCAATTTTAAGCCCCGGGATTTTTGAAAGATTTTTAAAGGGCCTGTCAGCCAGGAGAAATAAGATTTCTTCTTTAAAGGCCTTTTTGGCCAGCTCGGAGAGCTTACCCTGAGCCACCATTCGGCCTTCATTGATGATGCTTACCCAGTCCGCCAGGGCCTCTACCTCCTGAAGAATATGGGTGGAGAAAATAATGGCCTTTTCCCGGGCAAGCTCCTTAATAAGACGCCTTATTTCTATAATCTGGAGGGGATCAAGGCCTGAAGTGGGTTCATCAAGGATAAGACAGGGAGGATCATGGATGAGGGCCTGAGCCAGCCCCACACGCTGACGATACCCTTTGGAGAGCTGAGAGATGGGCGTAAACCAGACCTCTTCAAGATCGCAGACTTCCCGCACCCAGGCAAGCCTTTCTTTCCGATCTCGAAGGGGCACCCGGGCCTCGGCCAGGAAGGAAAGATATTCTCCCACTTCCATGTTGTCGTAAAGAGGTGCCGTCTCCGGGAGAAAACCAAGATTTTGCCGGGCCAGCAGGGGATTTTCGACCACATTGATTCCAGACACATAGGCCTCTCCCTGGGTGGGGACGATCTGGGTAGCCAGAATTTTAAGAACAGTGGTCTTACCAGCCCCGTTAGGCCCCAGAAGGCCCATTATTTCTCCGGGACGCACCGAAAAAGAAATATCTTCCGCCGCCCTCACCGGGCCATAAAACATGGTAAGACCACGAGCTTCGATCATCCTCTCCCTCCTTGTAAGAGGGTGATGAAATTTCCTGCCAGAGGAAATAAATAATACCTTTTAAGGCGGAAACAATACCTCAGAGGGTGGGGTAACTTAAGAAGAAGGAAAAGACCTGGCTACCCTGGCCAGGTGGCGTTCGGCCCGGATAAAGCGAAGGGGATTAAGGCTCCTTCCCCAGCGCCTTATCTCATAATGGAGATGGGGCCCGGTGCTGCGCCCGGTGTTACCCACATAGCCGATGATCTCTCCTTTTTTGACCCTTTCTCCCCGCTTAACTACATATTTCCGAAGATGGCCGTAAACGGTAAGAAAGCCGTGTTTGTGCCTGATCTTCACGTAGCGCCCAAGCCCCCGGGAATAACCCACCCGATAGACCACCCCGTCTGCCGTGGCCCTTACCGGAGCCCCGTAGCGGGCCACGATATCAATCCCGGAATGAAAAGCACGTTTGCCGGTGAAAGGATCCCGGCGATAACCGTAATAAGAAGAAATATAACCCCGGCAGGGTTTTCCCAGGGGAACCTTCTCAAGCCTGGTAAGATAAGTATTTATCCTTTCTCTCAGGATCTCGTATTCTTTCCTGGGAGGAAGATACGGGCCTCCGAGGGCCTTTTGTTGAGAGGTGCCGAAATGACGGGAAAGCCCCAGACGACGAATAATCTTTTCCATATAAGAGGTGCGCTTTTTAAGAACCCCTACCGCCTGCTGGAGGAGTTCTTCTTTTTCCTTCTGTAATTGATCGAGCTGGGTCTCAAGCTCCTTCTCGCGAAGCTCCAGGGCCACAATTTCGCGCTTGAGAGAAACTAGCTGGCTCTTGAGACTTTTATTTTGCCAGAAAAGCAGGATATTAAGGGCAAAAGAGAAAATAACAAGAAAATATAGCCAGAAATGGCGGGGAATTTTTACTTTTAATCTCTTTGTTCGGGGTTTAAGGTATTCCTGCCCGCTCCACATCATGGCCCGAGAATGCCAGAAAGCCCTTTGAAAATCAAGTTTTTCGTGCTTAGTTTTCCGCCATGGAGACGAAAGAGCGGCTCTGGCTCGAAATGTCGGTCGTGGTGCCCGAATATTTGGCCGACGCCGTAAGCAATTTCTTTATAGAGATAACAGGGCATGGTGTAAAGTGTGAAGATCTGGAACCACATCCTGAAGAAGGCCCTCTTGTGCGGGTAACCGGCTATCTGGCCCCCGAACAGACTGAGACGGGCTTAATCAAGAAGATCTACCGTTATCTGGCCAGCCTTGAGGAGATGCACCCGGGAGAATTCAAGTTTTCCCTTGAGACCCGTCCTCTCCCGGAAGAAGATTGGGAATGTGCCTGGCAGGCCTATTTTAAACCCCACAAAGTAGGAAAGAAGCTTGTCATCAAGCCTTCCTGGGAAGTCTATGTGCCGGAGAAAGACGAAATCGTAATCGAGATTGATCCCGGGCGGGCCTT
>JALSPN010000098.1 GCA_026985945.1 Thermodesulfobacteriales bacterium | reverse complement strand
CGTAAGGGGTGCGAAGAGCAGCCAGGTGGATGCAGGCCATGGGGCAGTGGGCGCAGGCCAGGCGTCTTCCCAGGAGCTTGGCGGCAAAATATTCTCCGCTTATTTTTTCGGCCCCTTCGAAACGGGTTTGTTTGAGATTTCTGGTGGGGAGAGCGCCTTGTTTGTTTAAGGGGATTATGTTTATGGCGGTTCCCACGTCGTGATATTTCTTGAGGGAGGGAGTCTCTTTGAGTTTTTGCAGGAGTTCGTCGTAAAGTTCCCGATAAGATTTTTTGTCTCTTACCGGAAGGGCCCTTTTGCCGTGAATAACGATGGCCTTTAGTTTTTTGGCTCCAAAAAGGGCCCCAAGCCCCAAGCGACCAAAGTGGCGATAGGTCTCTGTTACTACACAGGAGAAGGTACAACCCGCTTCACCTGCGGGACCAATCCTTAAGATACTCCTCAGACCGCTTCCTGATTCTTTTTCCCGGATAAAACGGCCGGTTTCCGATACGGTAAGGCCCCAGAGGCCTCGAGCATCTCGAAACCTGACCCCTTTTGGCCCTATTACCAGGTAAGTCGGGATTTCACTGGCGCCTCGAATGACAATGGCCCCGTAACCTGCAAGCCGCAGGGCCAAGGCGCTTCGTCCTCCGGCATGGCTTTCTCCCAGCAGCCTGTTGTGTGGGGAAAGAAACATGGAGACGGTTTTGGAGGCGATAGGGAAAAGCCCATTTGCTGGCCCCACCGCCAAAATAATAGGATTTTTGGGATCTCGAGGGTCAATTTCTTTGGGGCATTCCTCCTGAAGGAGCTTGCTTGCCACCCCGGTCCCGCCGATATTTTCTTCAAAAAGCTCCGGTCTTTCTTCTACCCAGAAACGTCGGCTGGTGAGATCAATATAAAGTACGCGTTTTAAAGGATCCTTAGCTAACACTTTGGGCCTCCTCTACTTCCAAGACATGGTGGGGACAATATGAAGCACAATAACCACAATGCATACAAATAACTGGTTTTTGAGTTTCTTCGTTCCAGAAGATGGCCTGAAGAGGGCAGGCCTGCCGGCAAAAACCACAGCCAATACACTTCTTAGGAGAAAGAACTACACCTCCTCCTCGCCGTTTCAGCAAGGCCCCGGTGGGGCACACCGTAAGACAGGGTGGATCATCGCAGGCCCGGCAGACGATAACCGTAAGGCCCCGTGAAAGCCCCCCACGAGAGCGGACATGGATAGCACATTCGGCAAGCCCTCCTGAGCCTGTGCGGCGCTGGCAGGCAAACATGCAGAGCTGGCAACCCACACAACGGTCAGCATCCAAAACTTTGAGGCGTCCCATTTTCCCTCCTTTCAATAAAGCCTAGCAAAAAAGTAATATTTGACCAAAACTTGTAAACCCAAATTCCCGGTTAATCCTCCCCTCCCTCGCAGGGAGGGGCAGGGGGAGGGTGGAAGTTGGCGCAGATTGCTGAGCTTTCACCTCCTCCCCAACCCTCCCCCTGCGAGGAGGAGGGAGATCCCCTTCGCCACTCACCAGCACACCCTTTGGGTGAAAAAGTCAAAGTAAGCATTTTTCTTGAAATATAATACCGAAGAGCTCTCCTCTAATCTGCTAACCGGAAATTAGGGAAAAATTGTAAAGCATTAGGCCTCAAGAGAGGCAACAAAAACGTGTCTTTTTCTAAAGGCTGTCGGAGAACGCACAAAAACCTTCATAATAAGACCACAGGCTTCATCAGGCAAAAAATAGACGCTTCCGGGCTGGGCCCGATTTTTTGGGCCCATTCTGGTATAGAAATGCCCTTTTTAGCTGCTAGCCACTCTGCAAGCGAGGCGCAGATGGCTTTGATTTTAGGGTCAGATATGTCTGGTTCAGAAAGGAGTCGAAGGACTTTTTCTTCATCTCTGGTCCACAAGACCACGTTTATGAAGGCCAGGATATAGCGCCAGTTTCCTTCAAGGTCTTCTAAAAGTAAATTTGCAAGGACTTTGAGGTCAAACTTTTCGGGTTTTTTTAAGGACATAAGCAACCTCTTTGAGAAATAATTCGCGACGTTTCTCCCACAATACCTCTTTGTGCTAAAATCTCCGAAGCTATTTTGAAAATTTTTAAAAGTGTCTCTCGATCCATAATAGTATTTTAAACCCTATGGCGCGTTATCTTCTAGTGGGGCACCTTACCCGGGATCTTTATGATAGTTCTTTTTATTATGGGGGAGCTGTTCTTTATGCCGGCCTTCTTGCAAGGCGTTTAGGCTTTGAGACCGCTATTATCACTTCTTCGGCAGAGAAAGGGCTAGAGATGCTCTTTCCGGAATTATCTTTTTATCATTTTGAGGCTTCTGAAACCACAATCTTTCGCAACCTCGAAACTTCGCAAGGAAGACAACAATTTGTATATGCTAAAGCCCCACCTCTGCCCGTAGATAAGGTTCCCTTCAAATGGCGTAAGGCCGAAATTGTCCATCTGGCCCCGGTTCTTAATGAAATTGCCCCTCAGGATGCCCGTCTTTTTGAAACAGATTTTCTGGTGGCCAACCCTCAGGGCTGGTTTCGGCGGGTAAAGGAAGACGGTCTGGTGGAGCAAATTGCGCCGAATATTTCCTGCTGGCCGTCATTTGAGGCCCTGGTGGTAAGTGAGGAAGACCTTTCAGCCTCTTCTGATCTTTTGTCAGCGCTTGCCAGGAAAACCCGCTATTTAGTAGTTACCCGGGGCGCCAGAGGGGCCAGCCTTTTTACAGAAGGTAAAGAAATTTTCCGGCCCGCCTACCAGGCTCTCAAGGTGGTGGATACCACCGGGGCCGGAGATATTTTCGCCGCGGCCTTTTTTGGAATGCTTTACGCCTTGAAAAAACCCCTTTTGGCCCTTGAGTTTGCCCTTTGCCTGGCGGCAAGATCCGTAACAAGGCCGACCCTGGCAGCGGTGCCCACCCTTTATGAAATAAGCCAATGTCTGGAAAAAGGAGGATTTTATGGCCAAGAGATTTAAACATGTCTATCAATTTAAGATTTCCCTGAATAACGCCCCGGTTCCTATCTGGCGCCGGATACAGGTGCCTGATTATTACACCTTCTGGGATTTTCACATGGCTATTCAAAGTGCCATGGGATGGCTTGACGAACATCTACATCATTTTTGTCTCAAAAATCCCATTTCAAAAAGGAAGGCCTTTATAGATATGGAACGTTCTGAAGAAGTTGTTTTCTTTTCCCATCTTCCCCTTGAAAAACAGGAGGAGAAATATTTTGAAAGGAATCAGTTCATAGCAAACTGGTTTACCCCCCGCAATAAAAAGGGGAAATATCTTTACGATTTCGGTGACAGCTGGGAGCATACCATAGTATTAGAGAGAATATTGCCCAGGGAAAAGAAAGTTCGGTATCCCCGTTGTCTGGCTGGCGAAGCTCTTTGCCCGCCTGAAAACTGTGGCGGAGTCTGGGGCTATAAGCATCTTCTTGAGGTAATTGCCAACCCGCA
>JALSPN010000097.1 GCA_026985945.1 Thermodesulfobacteriales bacterium | reverse complement strand
GCACCTGGGGGCCCATTTTGTCCCGCGTTTGGAAGCCATAATCCAGCGGCTGGTAGAGGTGGGCTGGACTCTCGTGGCCGTAATATTCATAGATCGTCTTCTTTCCGTGGGTGTGGCTGCTTACGAAAGGCATCCCATCTCTCGAAAACACCCCATTAAAGGCTATGTGCAGATCGTAAAGCTCTTTGTCTATGCGGCAGGTGTGATTATTGGCCTTGCCGTTCTTTTCAACCGCTCTCCCTGGGTGTTTTTGAGTGGCCTGGGGGCTTTAAGTGCCGTTTTACTCCTCATCTTTCGGCACACCCTCCTTTCTTTCGTGGCCAGTTTCCAGATCGTCTCTCAGGATCTTTTCCGCATCGGAGACTGGATCGAAATGCCCAAATTCGGCGCCGACGGCGAGGTAATCGACATCGCTCTTCATACAGTTAAAGTCCAGAACTGGGACAAGACCATCGTGCTCATCCCCACCTACAAATTCCTGGAAGAATCCTTCAAAAACTGGCGGGGCATGGAACTTTCCGGGGGGCGGAGGATCAAGCGCGCCGTCCTGGTGGATCAAACTTCGGTTAAGCTTCTTGACGAAAAGCTCCTTAACCGACTTAAGAAGGTCCATTTACTCCATGATTATCTAAAAACTAAACTAAAAGAAATAGAAGAATACAACCGCCAGCACGGGATTGATACGGCGGCCTCGCCCCTTAACGGCCGCCGCCTCACAAACCTGGGCACCTTCCGCATTTATATCGAGGAATATTTGCGACACCATCCCAAGATCAGAAAAGACATGACCCTCATGGTCCGGCAGTTAGCTCCCACCCCCCAGGGCCTTCCCCTGGAAGTTTACTGTTTCGTGGCGGATACCCGCTGGATTCCATACGAAAAGGTCCAGGCCGACATTTTTGACCACATCCTTTCCACTGCCGGGGAGTTTGATCTCAGGGTCTATCAGATGCCTACCGGAAATGATCTCAAAGAAGGGCTTAAAGCCCTGGGATTTAGCCCTCTTCTACCCCCTGAAGAGGACAGTTTTCGCAAACAGGCCTGCGAGGGCGACAATAGTGTTTCCCGCAGGCCACCAGAAGGGCGTGATACTCGTTAAAAAGCTCTGGATCTTCGGGAAGATTTTTCATAAAAAATTCTTGAAGCTCGTCGTAGCCCATCTCCTCGGTGGCCAGGCCGTGTCTCAAAAGGATCCTTCTGGTATAGGCATCGATTACGAAAATCGGGATCCCTCCCGCGTAAAGAAGAATAGAATCCGCTGTCTCTGGCCCGATGCCTGAAACCGAAAGGAGCTTCTCACGGGCTCTCGGGAGCCCTTCGGCAAATAATCTTTCCAGCTCTCCCTGGTATTCTTCGTGAAGAAAACGCAGGAAATTTTTAAGCCGCTGGGCCTTAACCCTGAAATAACCCGCCGGCCTGATAAGGGCGGCAAGTTCTTCTCGAGAAAGTTTGTAAAGTTTTTTGGGGTCCAGAAGACCGCGTTTTTTTAGATTTTCAATGGCCCTTTCCACATTTTGCCAGTTAGTGTTCTGGGTAAGGATGGCCCCCACACAGATCTCAAAAGGGTCTTCTCCCGGCCACCAGCCTTGAGGGCCGAAGTGGTCGTAGAGTCTCTCAAAGATTTCGCGCAGCAGATCTTCTCTCATCCTGCCCAGGCGATAAAAAAGACCCCGCTCACCATGAAGATAGCCCCGAGAAGTCTCACCCGAAAGGCCTTCTCCTTAAAAAAGACCCCTCCGATCAGAACCCCAAAAAGGACACTCAATCTCTTGATCGCAATCATGTAAGCCACCGGAGCCAGGCTTAAGGCCCAGACATGGCACACCACAGCGGCACTTTGAGAGGCTGCTACCAGGAATGCCCCCCGCGGGCAGAAGCGAAGTACGGCTTTAGGATCGGCCCGAAAGAAGATCTTTAAGACCACAGCCATAAAGACCCCGAGCCAGGAATAATAGAAAAAGGCAAAAAAGAAACGCTCCGATTGGTTAATCCCAACCTTCAAAAAGACCGAAGTAATGGAATAAATGAAGGCCACCAGTAACATGAGCCAGGAGCCCTTCTCCCGAAAGGTGGCCTTAAAGGGTTCCAAAAGGCCTTTTTTAATTTCTGCCAGGTGCAGAAAATAACTGCCCAAAACAATCATAAAGATCCCGACCATGCCGGGGAGAGAAAGCCTTTCTCCCAGGACTACGCGCCCGGTAAGGATGATGAAGGCCGGAGTAAAGGCCAGATAGGGAACTGTAACCGAAAGGGGAGAGACCCGAATGGCCTCCATGTAACAGAGCATGGCGATTGTTTCCAGGGGATAAAGAAGGGCAAGGGTAAGCCAGAACTTTTTGGAAAGAGGCGGCCAGGGCCAGAAGAAGAGTGCCGGAAGCAGGCAGACCGTGGGGCCCAAAACCCGGACCAGGGCCATGTTGGGGCTTCCAAAATGGCGCAAATAATGTTTACTGAAGGCGTCGCCAGAGGCGGTGAAGAGGGCCGTGGCCAGAGCCAGGAAAAACCACATGCCCTCATCTAAGCCGGCTTAAGCCCTGAGTCAAGGGAGGGAAGATGAAAAGAATTTTTACGTCTCAGGTGGTCATTACCTCTGCCAGGCAAAGCCCCCTTTTTGGAGGCGCAGTCCTGGTGGAAGAAGGGAAAGTGCGGGAGGTAGGCCCTGCTGAGGAGCTTTCTTTACGTCATCCGGAGGCCGAAATAATAGATTTCGGGGAAAGTATTCTGCTTCCGGGTTTTATCAATCTTCACACCCACGCCTCCATGACCATCTTCCGGGGCCTGGCAGACGATCTCCCCCTCATGACCTGGCTTGAAAATTACATTTTTCCCGTGGAGCGTCATCTAAAACGAGAGTGGGTCTATTGGGGCGCCAAACTTGCCATGGCCGAGATGTTGCGATCAGGCGTCACCACCTTTGTGGATATGTATCTCTTTGAGCCTGAGGTTATCCGGGCCGTAGAAGAAACCGGCCTGAGGGCGGCCCTGGGAGAAGGGCTTTTTGATTTTCCATCTCCTGGTTACGGCCCGCTGGAAAAGGGGCTTTCCCTTACCAGAGAGCTTCTCTCCCAATATGCCGGCCACCCCCGCATCAAGATTATTGTCTGCCCTCACGCCACCTACACCTGCTCTCCAGAAACCTTAAGAGCAGCCGCCTCACTGGCGGAAGAATTCGGGGCCTTACTACATATCCATCTTTCCGAAACAAAAGAGGAGGTAAGCCTTATCAAGGCCCGCTATGGGGCCACGCCCCCCTTTCACCTTGAAAAACTCAGTCTCCTGAACGAGAGGCTTTTGGTGGCTCATGCGGTCCAGCTGGTTGATGAAGAGATAGAACTTTTTGCCAAACGTGGGGTAAAGGTGGCCCACTGTCCGGAAAGTAATCTCAAACTCGGCTCAGGGGTAGCCCCTGTAACAGCACTCCTTGAAGCCGGAGTTTGTGTAGGGCTTGGGACCGATGGGC
>JALSPN010000096.1 GCA_026985945.1 Thermodesulfobacteriales bacterium | reverse complement strand
CTCTACCAGGGCGTCAAAGAGTTTGGCCCAGAGTTTTCCGAGGACCTGTTCCCGCGGAGCGATCTTGATTTCCTTCTCCTCTGCAAAAGAAAGAATCTTTTCCCTGGAAGAAAGGACCTCTTCCGGCACCCTGCCTATTTCAAGTAAGGCCTGCTTAAAGGAAATGCGTGGCCAGGGGGGCGAAAAATCAATCTCCTGGCCCTGGTAAATAATCTTGGTATTTCCGGTAAGTTCTCTGGCAAGGCCGGAAAAGAGCTCTTCGGTGCGAAGCATTAGATCTTCATAGGTAGCATAAGCTTCATAAAACTCGAGCATGGTAAACTCAGGATTGTGCTGCACGGAAATCCCTTCGTTCCGGAAATTGCGGTTAAGTTCAAAGACCCGCTCAAAACCGCCCACTAAAAGGCGCTTGAGATAGAGCTCGGGAGCGATACGGAGGTAAAGCTCCCTTTCAAGGGCGTGGTGATAGGTTTTAAAGGGGCGCGCTGTGGCTCCTCCAGGGATGGGTTGCATCATCGGGGTTTCGACCTCAAGAAATCCCTGGGAGGAAAAATAATTCCGAAAGTACTGGATGATTCGGGTACGGGTCCGAAAGATCTCCCGCACCCTTTCGTTCATGATGAGATCCAGATAGCGGCGCCGATAACGGAGCTCAACGTCCTGAAGCCCGTGATATTTTTCCGGAAGGGGGCGGAAGGACTTGGTTACCAGCACCACTTCTTTGGCCAAAATGGTGAGTTCCCCGGTTTTGGTCCGAAAAAGTGAGCCTTCTACCCCTATAATGTCTCCAAGGTCAAAATATTTCTTGAAAAGCTTAAATTTTTCCGCTCCTAACTCGTCTTTTTTGAAAAAGACCTGGATGCGTCCGGTCTCATCCTGGATGTGGGCAAATACCGCTTTTCCAAAATCCCGGCGGGCCATCATTCGCCCGGCCAGCTTAAAGGTGGCAGGTATCTGGGAAAGTTCTTCGTTGGTGTAGGAAGCAAAAATCTCCTTGATGGCCCCGGCTCTGTCTTCCGGTCGAAAATTATTAGGGAAAAGGGGAATTCCTAAAGATTCCAGTTCTTCGGCTTTGGCCCGCCGAGCTTTCAAAACCTGGCTTTCTTCACTCACCACTTACCTCCCTGACATCAAAGCTAGCGAAACAATAATCTTTTAGCCTTGAGCCTGCAAATATAGTCCTTTTTGCCATAAGACAAAAGAAACCCTTTTAGGTTTGAAATTTGCCAGTTTTTTTCTACCCGGAAAGGCCTTTATCACCTTGTACTGCCACCTAAAATTCTGGACATCTCAAAAAGGAAGAATCAAAATGGTTCTTAAGAAGGCGGCCTGAAAAAGGCGTTAGTTTTCCTAGAAAAAAATTTTGCCATCGTTAGGGAAAGGCCTCAAAGAAAAGAAGTCACTAGCCGATATCTATAGGGAACAAATATTACAGACTGTGTTCGTTAGTGGGACAAATTGCTGGAAGGAGGTAAAAACGCCCTGGGCTATGGTGCCCTTTTAAAAAGAAGCCTTAGGAGTTGACAAAAAAATGGCTAAGAGCCCTGTGCAAGGCCTAACAAGAAGTTTCTGGAAGGGTAAGGGGCAAAGGTCTTGCCTTGTGAGCGAAAAATAGTAGCTACCTCCAACTCTTCCTGATAGGAAGGGGAAATTTGGGCTTTCCTGAGAAGATTTAAATTGATTTAAAATTGATTTAAAATTGAGATCAAAATTAAGCTCAAGGAGGGTAAATTCTGATAATCTTATTAATGTTTTTTCCTTCAACTGGGGCTGCGGAACAAACTCTGCCCGGAAGTGCGCGTTTTTATGTATGTTACGGAACCTCCTGCTATCCTGATCTTCCCCGTCCTGTTCTGGTCTTTCAAAGAGGGGAACAGGTTGAAGCTAAAATTGTCGAGGGTGATTATGTTGGCGCCCTCTCTACGGATGGAAAAGCCCTGGTAGTAGGGCAAAAGGGAGGATCTCTGATTCTGGCTTTAGCTACAGGAGATTCTGTTGTGGCCCGAAAATGGCGTTACGATCCCCAGAGCTACATTACCCTTTCGGGTATTTATCGCTCTGATGAAGGAGCCTACACCCTAATATTCCGGGACGAAAACGAACATCTCTTCTACCGTTTCCGCTTTGACGAGAATCTCAATCTGCTTTCTCAGGAGAAGACCTTCATCCCTCTGGCTCCCGGAGGGAATTTTGGTTCTTGGCTCTGGCTTTTTGACCCTGAGGAGGAAACAAGTATCCTCTGGGAACTTGAGAGTAGCCGGTGTTTTTCTCTCAATGAAGATGATTTCTGAACCTATGGAGGGGGCAAGCACTATCCGCAAGGGCTTTTGTATCGCGAAGGCTCCCTTTGGCTTTTCTGGGGGGCTTCCAGCGCTATCTTCAGTTATGCCGGAGATGCCTGTGTTTACAGGTTGGAATTTAACGGAGAGCACCTCGTAAAACAAAACCTGCTCCGAATAGAGCCAGCGGGGGATCTAGCCGGGGGCAGCCCTTCTTTTAAGCGGGTCTTTTTTACAGGAGAGGAACTGGGGATGGAAGTTGGCATCTTCATGGATTTCGGCCGTCTTCCAGAGTATGCTTTCGTGCGCCTGCGTCAGGATCTCTCAGGAGGAGAAGCCTACAGGCCCTTTTGGGACGATGCCAGCCCTGACTACGGCTATGCCCTTCCTTCACTTGCTGAAGTCTGCCAGATGAGTACCTCTCTTTTGGATACGGGGCTTTTGGGAGAAGACGGTTTTTACAAAGTGTGTTCTTTCCCTGGAGCGGAGGCCATATTGAAAATAGAAGATCTCCCCTGGCGTGATGGAAATATTGAGCTGGAAATAAAGCCGCAGACATATACTCTGGAATATGAAGATACAAAAGAGTTTCAGGGTGGGCAATGCAGATGGTCCTGGGAGAACACGGCTTTTCTGGGAGAAGCGGGACCGGCTGATGTAACTTCATCCCGTATCCCCTTTTCTCTTATGAGATCCTCTGCCTTTTTTGCACCGCTGGTCAGCGTGAATGAAGAGGAGAATCTCGCTGAATTGAATCTTTCTACCTGGCTTCCCCCTGCTTACAGGGCACTTGCTGCTGTGGTTGTTAATGGGAGCCTTTTGGTCTGGAATAATGGTTCCTTTGTTCCTTTTTCCATGGAAAATTTTGATTCCTACAATCCTCTGCCTGGGGGAACCCTTGAGGAGTTAGCGAGAGTGCCTTTCTGTTATGAGAATGGAGCTCCTGCTTTGCCTTCGGATCTCTCTGCAGACTTTGTAATCTTCACCTATCCTTCTGAATTACAACCATCTCAGGCCCTCGAAAGAGGAGATTACTGTCTCAATATCCTACATTGGAAAAATGTGGGCTGTGGACAGTAAACATGAAAGTATTTTAAGCCCAACTTTGACACCCCGAATAAAAAAATCCTCTTGTATCAACGGTTTCCGGGCACACTGCCCCCACGTTCCACAACACCTTCCCCCTCTTCTACTTCCAGTA
>JALSPN010000095.1 GCA_026985945.1 Thermodesulfobacteriales bacterium | reverse complement strand
CCGGTCAAGGCCACTGATTTGCGGGCCAGTGCCTCCCTGGTTCTTGCTGCTCTCGGGGCTGAGGGGGTAACGGAAATTTCAGATATTTACCACCTTAAAAGGGGATATGAGGCCATTTGTGAAAAATTCAACGGCATCGGTGCCAAAGTCTGGGAGGCTCCGTGTCAGCATCATCTTTCTTGAAGGCCTTACCTTTTGAAGAAATTGTTGGTCAGGAAAGGGCCCTGGCCATTCTTTCTAGCGCCCTAAGAAGTGGCCGTATTTCTCAGGCCTATCTTTTCGTGGGGCCTGAAGGGGTGGGGCGGGAGACAACCGCCTATTCTTTTTTCTGGCATCTTCTCTGCGAAAAAAAAGAGGCCTGTGGAGACTGCCTGCCCTGTCTCAAATTTTTGCGAGGTGTTCATCCGGACCTCCATATCCTTAAACCAGCGGGGAAAAGTATCAAAATAGAACAAATTCGGGAGTTAGAAGCCAGGCTGCAGCTCCATCCCGTTGAAAGCCCTTATCGTTTGGTTTTGCTGCCTAAGGCCGAGTCTCTTACCCGTGAAGCCGGAAACGCCCTTCTCAAATCCCTGGAAGAACCTCCTCCTCAAACCGTCTTTATTTTGATTGCCCAAAACCCGGAGGCCCTCCTTCCAACTATTGTTTCCCGTTGCCAGCTCCTGCGTTTCAGGCCTCTTTCTCGTTCTCAAGTAGAAAGACTTCTGGTTAAGAGATTCCAGAAGCTTCCTGAGGAGGCGTCCGGTCTTTCCTTCCTTTGCGAGGGTAGTATAGGAAGGGCTCTCAAACTTTCCGAGAAGGGGCTTTTAGAGGAGCTCTTCCGGTTTGAGGCTACCATTTCCTCGGGTAAGCCTTCGCAAATAGTCAATCTCGCAGAGGTAATGGCGGCTTTGGGAGAAGATTTACCCCTCTTTTTAGAGCTTGTTCTGCTCTGGTTGCGCCAGGCCCTGGTTTCTTCTCTGGGGCTTGGAGAATATCCATCTCTTCTTCCCCCTTCCCCTCCGAAGGGTTTTATTGTTCGGGCCTGTGAAGAGATAGAAAGGGCCTTTTTCGCCCTTGAGGCTAATCTAAATGTGGAGCTCTTTTTTCTGTCTCTCTTAAATGCTCTGGCTCATCTTTGGCAAAGTGCCAGGGAGGCGGAAGTAACCCCCGCTGGCGCAGGGGCGACATAGGGTTTTCCCACCGAGCTTGACTTCTCTTCCGTCCTGGACCCAGGCTCCACAATTTTCACACTGCACGCGTTTTAGGGGCCTTCCCGGAAGGTCAAAGGGGGAAAGATTTATTTCGACTTCCTGGATTTCAAAGAGTTCCTCTTCCGGCATTATCCGGTAGGCTTCAAGCTGGCAGCGATATTTGTCTTTTATTTCAGGGAAATATTCTCTGGCCTTTTCGCGGGCCTCTTCCCGGGCCAGGATACGAAAGGCCTTTTTGGTTTCAAGGTGGTAAAAAGTAGCGGCCATGATCCCGTAATCGTAAAACTTTAGAGATCTCTTTCCCAGACTCGCCCCGGTAACCGACTGGATGGCATCCGTGGCACAGCGGTCTATCTCAACAAAAACCAGAAACTTCTTACGATCTTTTCCCTTTGGATCCTTAATTCCGATCAACCTCAGGCCCAGAAGGGCAAGTCTTACGCCAAGCA
The DNA here is from genome assembly GCA_026985945.1 of Thermodesulfobacteriales bacterium. GTDB lineage: Bacteria > Desulfobacterota > Thermodesulfobacteria > Thermodesulfobacteriales > Thermodesulfatatoraceae > Thermodesulfatator. The sequence goes on along the minus strand of JALSPN010000095.1, from coordinate 1,872 downwards.
CCTGCCCCGGGCAGAGATGTCCGTGGGTTTTGACCGATTCTTCAAGGATTTTTTCAAAAGGGACCTCAAAAATGTTCATTTTGTTCTCCTGAAAACTCTTGAAGATATTTTTTTACATTTTCCGCTACTTGACGATTTAACCCCGGAAGCCCCGAAATTTCTTCCACCGAAGCTTTGGCGATTTTTTCAAGGCTTCCGAAATGCTGAAGTAGAGTTTGCTTTCTTTTGGGGCCTACGCCCGGGATTTCATCCAACAGGGATTTAAGGGTGGCTTTTTCTCGTCTTTTTCGATGTGAGGTGAGGGCAAAACGGTGAGCTTCGTCTCGCACCCGCTGCAAAAAACGCAGGATTTCACCGTGTTTGGCAAGTTTGAGTGGGTTTTTGCGGCCGGGAAGATAGATCTTTTCGCCTTCACTTTCGCGTTCTTTGGCCAGGGCTACGAAATCCAGCCTTCCTGAAAGGCCGAGTTCTTCGGCAGCGGCCAGGGCGGCCTGCAATTGCCCCTTTCCTCCGTCAATTAAGAAGAGATCGGGGAGGAAGTTTTCTTCCTCGGCGTGGCGAAGGTGTCTGCCCACGGTTTCATAAATCATGGCGTAATCATCAGGGCCGGAAACGCTTTTGATATGGTATCGACGATAACGATTTTTATCCGGAGCCCCATCCCAGAATGATACCACGGCTCCTACAGCCAGGGTGCCCTGAATATTTGAAATATCTACGGCGTCAATTCTTCTCGGGACCTTAGACAACCGGAGTCTTTGGGCCAGTTCTTCAGCAAGTTCTTCATAAGGCCGTTCCCCGGCCAGGCGTGCGGCCAGGGCTTCGCGGGCATTGCGACGAGCCATTTCCAGGAGATCTTTTTTGGGCCCGTGTCGGGGGACTTTTATCCGGACTTTTTTGTTAGCGATCTCCGAAAGCCATTCTTCCAAAATTTCTTTGCCTTCCGGGAGAACGGGCAACAGGATTTCGTCAGGAATATATTTGCCCTCATCGTAAAACTGTTCGAGAAGGGTGGCGTAAAGAGCTTTATCTTCTTCACCCTGGAGGCGGCTGAGATGAAAACTTTTTTTGCCGAGAAGGGCCCCGGATCTTACGAAAAGAACAGCTCCTGAGACCTTATCTCTTTCTCGTGCCAGGGCCAGAATGTCTATGTCTTTTTCTTCATTAAGGGTTACGGCCTGGGTTTCCAGTGTTTTTTGCAGGGCAAAATAACGATCTCTCAGGGCAGCGGCCCTTTCGAATTCCAGCCGCTCTGCAGCTTCTTCCATCTGCCGCTTAAGATCCTTTAAAACGGTGTCGGCCTTTCCTTTCAAGAAGGCCACGGCACCATTTACTATTTTGCGATACTCTTCCGGAGAGATGAGCCCCGCACACGGTGCCGGGCAACGACCAATCTGATAATAAAGACAGGGTCTTTCGCGTCTTCTCATCTCGGAGGTGCTGCACCGTCTTACCGGAAAGATCTTTCCCAGAAATTTTAAAGTCTGTCTTACGGCGCCGGCAGACGGATAAGGGCCAAAGTAAAGGGCCTTGTCTTTCCTTTTGCGCCTTACCACTTTGAGCCCGGGAAATTTCTCTTGCACGGAGAGGCGCAAGAGTGGATAGGCCTTGTCGTCCCGGAGGATGACATTGTAACGGGGGCGAAACTTTTTGATAAGGTTGGCCTCAAGGACCAGGGCTTCTTTTTCGCTTCTCGTAACAATAAATTCAAAGTCTCTGGTTTTCGCAATCAAAACTCTGGTTTTCGAAGAGAGATCCGGTTTGGTATAGCTTAAAAGCCTTTTACGTAAATTTTTGGCCTTGCCAACGTATAAAATCTCTCCCTTCTCTCCTTTGAAGAGATAAACTCCTGGAGCCTCAGGGGCCTTCTTG
>JALSPN010000094.1 GCA_026985945.1 Thermodesulfobacteriales bacterium | reverse complement strand
TCCTTAGCCATCATGTTGGCAAACAACCGCACTGAAAGAGAAATAATACGACCGATGTGGCCAAAAATCTCTGCTGGGGCGATCAGAGGGATGAGATAAGGAATAGGGCCCAAAAACTGCTTGAAATACCGAAGCCCCTGAAACCTTAATCCCAAAAAGTGATAATAGACGATCGTAATAAGAGTAAGACCCAAAGTAACGTTAATGTTGGCCGTGGGGCACATAAATCCGGGAATAAGCCCCAGGTAATTGCTAAATAAGATATAGACCGTAAACATCATGATGAGAGGAAACACGTAAGGAACAAGATTGATCTTACCATGTTCGCCGTGAGGGACATTTTCTTTGGTAAATTCGTAGGTGGATTCCACTACAAATTCCCAGAAATTCTGGCCACCTTTAGGGATAAATTCACGCCGCTTAAGACCGATTTTGATCAGGATTATCAACAAGATGCAGACAAAATAACTATGAACCATGTGGGGGGCAAAGATATAAGCCATAAGGCCATATTGTTTCGCATGTTCGTAATAATGGGGCCCTGAAGGTATGCCGAACAACTGGAGTAAATAACAAAGAAATAAAAGTGGATGTTCCATACCACTAACCCTCCTTAAATTTTAGCCAGAAATTACGCCCAATTTCCCTGAAAAAGCAAAGCAAAATATTCAGCAAAATCACGGAAATACCCGCTAAAAGCGGTAAAGGTTTGATGATTTGGACCTTTATCACAAAATAGAGGACAATCGCAGTAGCAATTAAGCGAAGGTAATATTTAAAGAGGTAAACCCTAGTGGCTCGCTGGGCCGTCTGAAGGCCGGAGGCCACACTTTCAGCTACAGCCTTTACATCCTGATGAAGCGACTGAAAATTTAAAAGGGCTATGGCACCCCCTACCAGAACACTAAGGAACTGCTCCCACCGGCCAGTAGCGAGATAAAAAATAAGGGCTATAAAAAGGAGCAAGCCCAACGAAAAATATTTAAAGCGGCTAATAAAAGCCTCATTCGTTTCAATCTTTAGCATTTTCTTTTTCCCTCTGGTTATTGCGGAGCCGGCGACGGGTCATCACAAAAATGTTTTTGATTCCACCTGCGATGCCAAAAGCCGCACAAATGATGGTGAGCCAGGGCGAAGTTCGCCCATGAAAAACTTTTTCGTCCAGGAACCAACCTGTAAGGATCCCTGCTGCTACAGAACCCCCCACGGCTAAACCCACGGTCAAAAAATCTCCTAAAATAACGAAAAAGTAACGTAAATTCTCTCGCATAATAAAAAACTAGAACATCCCATAGCACACGAAGAAAAAGGCGTCAAATTTTTAAATTTCAGGTTAGCAGAAATAAAGAAGAGCTCTTCGGCATATCCAAGGGAATGCTCCATTTGATTTTCCCCAGAAGGTGTCTCGGCAAGCGTTAGAATCAATTTCCCTACTTTTGCTTAGGGAGGACTTAGCCGAGGGAATCTAAATTAACCGGAAATTTAATGAGGATTCTTAAGGGCCCTAACGATACGATTAATTTTTTCTTTATCTTCCTTAGAAAGCCCCTGAAAACTCACTCCCATCCCGGAAACCGCCTTTTTCACCCCCGCCATATTGGTATGCCACTCTACCCGCCCTCGGACTCTGATAGGCTCTTCAAGGAGGGGAAGCAAAAATTCAATGGTGATTTCGGTGCCTACCTCTAAGGGCTTTTCAGTCTTGATAAAAAGCCCCCCTTCGCTGATATTTTCGGCAAACTCGTTAAAGAGGGCCGAGGGAGTGCTGTAATCCACTCGAAATACGTATTCTGCCCGGGGGAAACGACGCTTTTCTTTCATCTTCTGCTAGGGCCAGGCTAAAATACCGGCCAAAATCAAAATCCCGTATATCAAACGTAAATATGCCTTTAATGATAATCGGTAATAAAGGCGGTGACCTAAAAAAAGCCCGCTTAAAACCACCGGCAAAAAGAAAAGAAATCTTTTCAAAACAAAAGCCTTCACGAGCCCGTGATAGGCATGGGCTGAAATAATCAAAAAGGCCAGCAGGAAAAAATACCCCTGGAGGCTACTTTTGACCTGGGCCTTTGACCATCCTTTGAGGGTCACATAAATGACCACCGGCGGCCCGGGAGTATTCAGAGCTGCTCCTAAAGCCCCGGCCCAAAAACCGAAAAAATAGCCCCATTTATCGCTCAATTTCAGGCGGGGATGGGGATTTAAAAATCCCCAGAGACCGTATCCTGTCAGGATAAGTGCCAGAATCATTCTCAAAGAAGTTTCGGGAGCCCTGCTTAGAAAAGCTGCCCCCAGTATAACGCCCGGAAGAGAACCCCAGAGAAGAGGAAGAACATAACGCCAGCGGAATTCTTTCCTGAGGCTCCATAAAAGGACACCGTTTATAGTCCCTCCCAGCAGAGCCATCAGGGGAACGATCTCCCGAAGCGGCCAAAAGAAGGCCAAAAGTGGAACCGCAAGAAGGGCGAAGGCAAATCCTGCCAGGCCGTGAACAAAAGCGGCTCCGAAAAGAATAAGAGCTATCCCGAGAAGATTCACGATGCCAGACGTTTCAAGATCTCTTCGCGAAGTACCAGAAAATCTATTTCTTTCTGAGAACCGGTTTCCATATCTCGCAAAAGGGCCTTACCTTTTTGAAGTTCGTTTTCTCCTACGATAAGAGACAGGCGGGCTCCCAGGCGATGGGCCTGCTTGAGCTGGGCCTTGAGGCTGCGCCCTTCCTGATCAAGCTCCGCCGCCACCCCGAGTTTGCGAAACTCGTGCACCAGAGGGAGCATCCTCAAACGGGCCTCATCTCCAAGGGCTGCCACAAAAAGGTCTATCCTGGCACCAAGTTCCGCAGGAAGATTGGCTACCAGGAGGAACCTTTCCACTCCGATCGCAAAACCCACCCCCGGGATATCAGGGCCTCCCAGGGCTTTAAGGAGACCGTCGTAGCGGCCCCCAGCAGCTACGGTATCCTGGGCCCCAAGATCAGAAGCCTTTATTTCGAAAGTGGTGCGGACATAATAATCCAGCCCCCGCACCAGACGGGGATTTTTCTGAAAAGAAATCCCCAGGACTTCAAGATCCCTAAGGACCCTCTCAAAGTGTTTGCGACAATCCTCACACCAGAATTCTTCAATAAGGGGCGCGTGAGCATAAAACTCCTGGCAGGTCTCTTTTTTACAGTCCAGGGCCCGCAGGGGATTTCTTTCCGCTCGCCGACGACAATCTTCACAAAGGTCATCCCTGACTTTTGCCAAAAACTCTTTGAGGGCTTTTCTAAAAGCCGGGCGGCAGGCCGGACATCCGAGCGAGTTTATCTCAAGCCTCAGGCCTTCTGCCCCCCCTGCTTCCAGGATATCCCGGGCAAGGGTGATGATCTCGGCGTCTGTGCCGGGGGCATGGCTACCCAGGACCTCGGCATTTAACTGGTGAAACTGCCTTAACCTTCCTTTCTGGGGCCTTTCGTGTCGAAACATGGGTCCCATGGTGAAAAGCTTTAAAACTTTGGCTCTGGCGTATAAGCCGTTTTCAATTAC
>JALSPN010000093.1 GCA_026985945.1 Thermodesulfobacteriales bacterium | reverse complement strand
ATGGCTATTCCTCCTTATTTTGAGTTTTGGGTGGAGCTCTCTCTGGAGGGTAGCCTAGACCCCCTTTTGGGAAGGCCTACCTGTCAGATTAAGTCTGAGCTAATGCAATTTATTATCAACAGATACAGCCTTTTTATGTATCCATGAACTGTCAAACTCGGGGAGAATGTGAACCAGAAATCTCATTCTCGCCGGGGAAAAAGCTAGCGAAGAGCTTTTTGAGCGCTCCTTTTCTTAAGAAGACCTGCGGCGTTTGAGAAAGTTTTCAACCCCGAGTCGGTGCCAGAGGCGGTTGATTTTTTCTTTTACTTCGGGGGTCATTGCGATTACATCCGGCCATTCTCTTTCAAAGCCTTCCTCAGGCCATTTGCGAGTGGCATCAATGGCCATCTTACTTCCGTAGTAAGGGAGAGGAGAAGCGTGATCCAGGGCATCTACCGGCCCCCTGACGAAAAAGATATCTCTTTCAGGATCAATGTTATTCCCCAGCCGCCAGAGACATTCCGAAAGGTCCTGCACGTTTACTTCTTTATCGAAGATGACAATGATTTTGCAAAACATCATTTGCCCTAATCCCCAGAGGGCACAGGCGACCTTACGGGCGTGACCAGGATAGCGTTTATCTATGGAGACGAAGGCCAGATTGTGGAAGACCCCTTCGATGGGGAGATTAATATCCACTACTTCCGGAAGCGTTTTTTTGATTAAAGGGAGAAAAAGTCTTTCAGTGGCCTTGGCCAGATAGCAATCTTCCTGCGGTGGCTTACCCACAATGGTGGCGGGGTAAATAGCATCTTTTCGCATGGTCATACAGGTGACGTGGAAAACGGGATAATAATCCGGAAGAGAATAGTAACCCGTGTGGTCTCCGAAAGGGCCTTCAAGGCGTCTTTCTCCGGGTTCGACATAGCCTTCCAGGACGATCTGACTGGTGGCCGGGACTTCAAGGTCCACCGTGAGGCATTTGACCAGTTCCACCGGTTTCCCCCTCAGGAAGCCGGCAAAAAGCATCTCGTCCACGTCGTCTGGCAAAGGGGCTGTAGCCGCATAAGTAACCGCCGGATCAGGCCCGATGGCTACCGCTACCGGAAGCCTTTTTCCCAATCTTTCAGCTACCCGAAAGTGCTGAGCCCCGCCTTTGTGTAGGTGCCAGTGCATGCCGGTGGTTCGGCGATCAAAAACCTGCATACGATACATCCCGGCATTGCGCACGCCGGTCTCCGGATGCTTGGTAATTACCACCGGAAGGGTAATGAAAGGGCCCCCGTCCTGAGGCCAGCAATGAAGAATCGGCAATTTAAAAAGATCCACTTCTTCATCTTTGTAGATTATTTCCTGACAACGGGCCTTTTTTACGTATCTGGGGAAGATGTTGGCCAGGCGTTTGAGTTTAGGAAGAAGATTTAATTTTTTGAGGATAGAGTCCGGAGCTTCTATTTCCAGAAATTGGAGGACATCCTGTGCCAGTTCATCGAGATTTTCCACTCCCAGGGCCAGGCCTATACGGCGGTAACTTCCGAAAGCATTGGTAAGAACCGGCATCTCATAGCCAGGGACATTTTCAAAAAGAAGGGCAGGCCCATAAAGTTTACATACTCGATCCGTTACTTCGGGGATTTCAAGTCTGGGAGAAAGCGGTTCTTTGATGCATAAGAGCTCTCCCTCAGTTTCCAGCCGAGCTATAAAGGCCTGTAAATCAGGATAGACAATCATGATATTTCCTCCCTAATTTCCGGTTAATCCTCCCTTCCTTCGCAGGGAGGGGCTGGGGGAGGGTGGAGGCTGGCGCAGATTGCTGAGCTTTCACCCCCACCCTGACCCTCCCCCTACAAGGGGGAGAGAGAACTAGCACACCCTTTGGGTGAAAAAGTCAAAGTGAGCATTTAAATATAATACTAAGACCTCTTCTCTACTCTGCTAACCGGAAATTATGATATTTCCTCAAAAATTTCTTTATGAAGTTCGTTTTCTACCGGAACCGGATATTCACCGGTAAAACAGGCCAGACAAAAACGGTGTTTATTCCCCTCTCCCGCCTTTAAAAGACCATCCAGTGAGAGGTAGTGGAGGAGATCAAGCTCCAGGTAACGCCTGATTTCCTCTACAGCATGTTTGGCAGCGATAAGCTCTCCTTTGGAAGGGAAATCGATCCCGTAAAAACAGGGGAATTTGATGGGAGGGCAGCTGATAAGCATATTTATTTCGTAAGCCCCGGCTTCTCGAATGGCCCGCACTCTCGTCCGGCTGGTGGTCCCACGAACGAGAGAATCATCCACCACAGCCACTTTTTTGCCCCTTAAGATCTCTTTGACCGGGTTTAGTTTCACGCGCACGGAGAAATCTCTCATACTTTGAGAGGGCTGGATAAAAGTGCGCCCCACGTAGTGATTCCGAATGACACCCATTTCAAAAGGCAGCCCCGCCTTTTGGGCATAACCAATGGCGGCGTAATTTCCCGAATCCGGAAAGGGCATTACAAAATCGGCCTGAAGCGGGCATTCCCTGGCAAGTTCAAAGCCCAGGCGCTTGCGGAAGGCATAGACATTTTCTCCGAAGATATAGCTGTCAGGGCGGGCAAAATATATGAATTCAAAAATACAATGGGCCAGCCTTTCAACCTGAGGCCCCTGATAAGAAGTAAGGCCATTTTCATCGATTACAAGGATTTCTCCCGGGTTAACGTCTCGCAAATATTGGGCCTGGACGAGATCAAAGGCACAGGTCTCGGAGGCGACGATATAGCCTCCGTTAAGCATCCCAAGGGCCAGAGGGCGGAAACCGAATGGGTCTCGGAAGGCAATAAGTTTATCATGTGCCAGCAGGACGATAGAATAGGCCCCTTCGATGATCTCCATGGTCTCCCGAATGGCCTCTACAAGCCCCCTTCTTAAGGCCTTTGCCAGAAGATGAACGATGACCTCGCTGTCCATGGTGGTCTGAAAAAGGGAGCCCTGTCTTTCGAGTTCGGTGCGCAAGAGGTGGGCGTTGACGAGATTTCCGTTGTGGGCCAGGGCAAAGGTATGCCTTCCATGCGTAACGCAGAAAGGCTGAGCGTTTTTGACGGTGGTGGACCCGGTAGTGGAGTAACGAACATGGCCTACGGCAATGTGCCCTTCAAGACTATTTAAGATAGTCTCATCAAAGACATCGGCTACGAGCCCCAGGGCGCGGTGTTCTCTTACGGTTTTGCCGTTGGAGACAACAATCCCTGCACTTTCCTGCCCCCGGTGCTGGAGGGCATAAAGCCCAAAATAGGCAATTTTGGCGGCTTCCTTATGCCCAAAGACCCCAATTACTCCGCACATCTGTTTTCTCCCTTTCCTACTTTATCACGAGGAAGCATTTTACTGTAGTGCTTCCAAAATTTCCGCATAATATCTTGCCTCAAATTCTTACGGATTCATATCCTGAATTTTTCTCAATCCTTCCCCTATGAGGGTGGAGGAATTGGAAGGCACCGTTATCCCATCCCTCAAAGTGGAGGGAATAAAATGGTCGGGGATTACCGTCTGCCACGCGGAAAGTTATTCGCCGATCACTCGTTTTTCGAGTCGCTGGACCCGACTAAG
>JALSPN010000092.1 GCA_026985945.1 Thermodesulfobacteriales bacterium | reverse complement strand
ATAGATTTTTGGGGGGCTTGCGAGGCACTGCGTCGGGCTCTAACCCGAACGGGGCAGGAAGCCTCGAAGCCCCGTTCTCTCAGGCCTCGGGCCGGTCTCCCGGCTCCCGGATCATCCTACTCACCGCGCCTTCCCGGAAGGCTTAAACACCCTCCAGTGGCCTGTCGCCCATTATGGCGAGTGGGGAATGGGGAATAGCGAGTGGTAAAAATTCTACTCGCCACTTGCTACTTTATACTCTCCATAATGGGCCTAGCGGCTTTCGTCCCCGGTCACGGTTGCGGGCCAGCGCCGGATTTTCACCGGACTTCCCGTTTCACCCGCTTCTGGCGGGCACCCGAGACCAAAGCCTCTTATACTACAGAAGCCCGATATTTCAAAGCCCTGTATTGGTCTGCAGCTTGGGCACTCAGGATATTTTCAGAGACCTTTGCAAAACATCTTTTCTTAAGGCCCAGTTAAGGATCCGTTCCTATTTTTCGTTCCGAAAAATAGGAACGGATCCCCTGTAGTTATGCTTGCAACGCTGCTCTTAGCCATTTCGCAAAGGTCTCTTTCAGTAAACCAGGACTCTCGGTGGCTTTAAGCCCAAACTGTAATGCAATAAGGGAGGGACCGAAAATCTTGAGAAATTGAAGGATCTTCGCAGTTGACCTATTCTCCTAATAAGCGCAAAAATTCTTCTTTGGTAAGACCGGCTTGTTTAATAACTGCGAGAAGCGTTCCCCGAGGAATAATTTTCTTTTGAGGAACTATTACTAAAAATTTTCTATCTTTTGTCTGTTTAATAAAAGCCTTGTGACTACCTTTACCCCTTTTGGGAGCTGGTTCAAAACCAGCCCGACGCAAAACTCTTTCTACTTCTGACGAAGAAAGTATAGGAAGCTTCATTGCATTTCAACTTCAAATGAAGAAGCAAACTTCTCCGGTGTTTGGGCCAACTTTTTTATATCTTCGAGCATCCCCAGCTCTTTCGCATTTTCTAAATACAATTCCACTGCTTCTTTGAGATTATGCAGGGCTTCTTCTGGAGAATCACCACAGGAAGAAACTTCTAATTCAGGACAATAAGAGACATAACCTGCCTCCTCTTTCCAGATAACGGCCAAAAATTTAAAATGTTTCATAATTTCTCCTCTCTATTATTTGGAATTATGCAATAACTAACTTACTCTCCCATACCATAACGCAATATAAAAATCTCTCTCGGTTCTGACTGCGTACCAGAGCCTCTAATTCCCGGTTAATTCCCCCTCCCTGTCAGGGAGGGGCAGGGGGAGGGGGACGTTGGCGCAGATTGCTGAGCTTTCACCCCCACCCTGACCCTCCCCCTGAAAGGGGGAGGGCCCCAATTCCCCCTCCCTTAAAGGGAGGGGGGAGGGTGGAGCCTGCGCAGGATGAAGAGCCCCCACCCCGGCCCTCCCCTGAAAGGGGGAGGGAGATCCCCTTCGCCACTCACCAGCACACCCTTTGGGTGAAAAAGTCAAAGTAAGCATTTTCCTTGAAATATAATACCGAAGAGCTCTTCTCTACTCTGCTAACCGAAAATAGGGGCAGAGCCTCTTAAACTTAAATCAGCTATTCTTTTGTCAAAGAGCAAGGAAAAAATTAGTCGCCTATCTGAAAATCAGAGGGCCCAGAAATCTTACCCAGATAAAGGTTACCAACCAGGCCGTTGTAAGGGTCCAGCAAACAATGATTAGAGGCCAGTGCCATCCTCCTGTTTCCATCTTGATAACAGGGAGAGTGGCCATGCAGGGGACCATAAGAAGAGAGAAGAGCATGAGCCCCACAGCCGTAACGGGAGTAAAGATAGGATCTTTCCTGATGCTTTCTAAAAGAGAGACCTCGTCTTCTGAAACCTCCCCCAGGGCGTAGATCTGCCCCAGAGTGGCCACCAGGACCTCTTTCGCCGCAAAAGCCGAGGTAAGAGCAATCCCGATGCGCCAGTCAAAGCCTAAAGGCCTGATAACCGGCTCAATCAGCTTTCCGAAACGGCCGGCGTAACTCTTGGCCAGACGCTCTGCCGCTTCTTCATTTTCAAGCCGCAGTCTTTCTTCAGGAGAGGCCTTGGCCTTTAAGGCTTCGTAATTTTTAGAAAGTGGAGGATTTTGCGGAAAGGTAAAAAGGGCCCACATCACGATGGAGATGGCAAGGATTACCGTTCCGGCCTTGCGCACGTAAAGGATGGCCCGGTTCCACATGTGGATGAGGACACTTTTTAAAGTAGGGAACCTGTAGGGGGGAAGTTCCATAAGGAAAGGAGTTGGTTCCCCCCGAAGGGCAAAACTCCTGAAGACCAAAATCGTTAAGACCGCCACTATGATTCCCACCAGATAAATGGCTAGAAGCACTATTCCTTTCAGGTTCCAGAGGCCCAAAAGCCTTTTTTCCGGGATGAAGGCCCCGATCAAAAGGGTATAGATAGGAAGCCTTGCCGAACAACTCATAAAAGGGGCCGCCAGGATGGTAAGGAGTCGCTGGCGGTAGTTTTCAATGGTGCGGGTGGCCATGATGCCAGGGATATTACAGGCAAAGCTTGAAAGCAGAGGCACAAAGGACTTGCCGTTTAACCCCAGAGGTTTTAAGAGGCGATCAATCACAAAGGCCGCCCGGGGCATGTAACCGGAGTCCTCAAGAAGGGAGATCAAAAAAAACAAGATCACGATTTGGGGCAGAAAAACCAGCACCCCCCCTACCCCACCAATAATGCCATCCACGATAAGGCTTTTAAGCATCCCATCCCCCAAGAAGGCCGCTACCGTTTCTCCAAGCCAGGCAAAAAAGGTATCTATAGCTTCCATAAAGGGGGCAGACCAGGCGTAAACAGCCTGAAAAAGGAGCGCCATTACCAGCACAAAAATCGGGATCCCCAGAATACGATGGCAGACAATGGCGTCAATGTGGTCTGTCAGGGTTTTACGCGGATTTTTGCGCACTACATCCTTCAGGGCTTCCTGAATGCTTAAATATCTGGCTTCTGCCAGCACGGACTCGGGTTCATCCCCTAAACGATTGCGAATTTCTTCACGGGCCATTTCAAGCAGGGATTCGAATTCTTCCCCATTTTTGAGCCGTTCTTTGAGAAATTTGAGGACCTCTTCGTCTCCCTCAAGGGCCTTTAAAGCCAGCCAGCGCGGCGGATAACCGGAAAGATCAGAAGCCGTAGAAATTATATATTCCTCAAGTTTTTTTATTAACTCCCGCACCTCGCGGGGGTAAAAAAGGACACCTTCCCGCGGGAAGGGCTCTATTTCGTGTTTCAAAACTTTTTCGAGGACGGAGAAGAGCTCCTCAAGGCCGATTTTTTTGTGGCCTATCATGGGAACCACGGGGATGCCGAGTTTGCGAGAAAGGCCTTCCACATCAATCTCAAGCCCCTTCTTCTTGGCATCATCCATCATGTTCAGCACCAGGATTACCGGCACTCCGAGCTCAAAAAGCTGCATGGTAAGGTAAAGATTGCGCTCCAGATTAGAGGCATCCACGATGTCCACCACCACTTCGGGCTTCTCTTCCACGATGACTCTCCGGGCAATGACCTCTTCGGGCGAATAAGAGGTGAGAGAATAAGTCCCGGGAAGATC
>JALSPN010000091.1 GCA_026985945.1 Thermodesulfobacteriales bacterium | reverse complement strand
GTGGTTTTACCGTGATCAATATGACCCGCGGTGCCTAAAATAACCCTCTTTTCCATCAGACCTTTCGCCCCAGAAGGAGATTTAATCTTCGCCAGCATTCCGGACAAAACCTGGCGGGCTTGGCATCCACCTCTACCACGCTATTGGAATAATGCATCACACAGGGAGCTTCACAATGATCAAGCCCGATAGCATGGCCAAGCTCGTGTAAAGACTCTTTGACAGCTCGTTCATAAAGCAAACGATCGTTGGGAGGCAAATGATAAAAAGCATTATCCAGGCGGCGATAAGAAATAATGGAAGTCCCCTGCTTCAGGATGGAAATGCCAAAGACGAAATTGAGATCCCAGGCGTAAAGGTCCGCTTCGGTAACACCAAGTTTCAGGCGGGAACGCGTCTCAATTTGTTGCTGGAAAAAGGTCACCAGGTCATCCGCCTTGAATTGACCCCGCAGGTTATCAAAAAATCTTTCGGGAAGGGGCTGCGGGGCTTCAAAAAAGACTTCCATCTCCAGATTTTCGTAGATTCCCCCGGCGATGGCGTCTATGACATCCTGGCGAACACTGCCAAGCGGCACCAGAGAAACCGCTCGAAACATAATCTCCTCCTTTGAAAACCTGCCTAATCCTTAGCAACATTCTCGAAGCTCAGCAAGAAAGAGAAACTTCAGGAAGCGGCACAAAAGTTGGGCTTGATCACGTGGCTCATCTCACAATCGGCCTTTAAAAGTTTTACTCTCCGCCCCATAAAAAGACGGGCCACCTTCTCAAAGGCCTCGGTGAGATCAGAGACATAAATGGCATGATCCTCTCCACGCGCCAGGGTTTCCCGGATTTCAGGATGCGTTTCAAGGTATCTGAAGACCTCTTCTGCCACTTCTTCTGCCGGGTCAACAAGAGTTACGCGCTTCCCGGCCTTGGCCTGAATCACGGGTTTTAATACGGGATAGTGGGTGCAGCCCAAAACCAGGGTATCAATGCCACGCATCTTAAGAGGAATGAGACACTTTTTCACTATCCGCCGGGTTTCAGGCTTCTTAAGCCAGCCCTCTTCCACCAGAGGGACGAGAAGCGGACAGGCGTTTCCATAGACCTTTACCTCTGGAGCAAGTTCAGCCACTTTGCGTTGATAAATCCCACTTGAGATGGTAGCCCTCGTCCCGATAACCCCGATAACACCTTTTCTGGTTACCTGAAGGGCCTTTTTTACCGAGGGTGTAACCACCTCAAAAATGGGGACCTCCGGAAAACGCCTCCGTAAGGCCTCGGTGGCCACACTGGAGGCAGAATGGCAGGCGATGACAATAATTTTGGCCCCGTGTTCCAGAAGAAACTCGGTATCCTGAATGGCGTAGGCAATGATGGTTTCCGGGCTTTTAGTTCCGTAAGGGGTGCGGGCCGTATCTCCGAAATAAAGCAGCCGGTAGCCGGAAAGCTTGCGCCATAACTCGCGCACAATGGTCAACCCCCCGATGCCGGAATCAAAGACTCCGATCAAGACTCCCTACTCCAGGAATTTTATAGAACCAACTCTCAATTTAAGCTTCATCTCACACTCCGGGCAAAAAGAGGGGGCCTTCAAGTCCGTCTCATAAAGGGAAAGGGAGGGATACATCACGCATCTGGGATTTCGGCAGGGCGGAAGGCCAAGCATATGGCCTATAGCTCTTAGTATTTCTTTATAAAGGCGTTCGTAAAAGACTTCTTCCGGCCTCTCACCGAAAAGGAAATTCTTGAGACAGCCCACAGATATGACGGCAGAACGGGCCTGAAGATGGGTCTCACAGATAACGGAATTCGCATGCACGGAGTAGAGCTCGGCATCCGTAAGGCCCACCACAAAATCCACATTGCCTGCAATTTCGCGAAGGTAGTCGATAATGAGGTGGGCAAAAAAGCGCCTCCTTCTGGGGTTGAAAGCCGGAAGGGGATAAGGCACCGGTTTGGCCAGCTCAATTTGAGCCATAAACATTTCGGCCAGCTGGCTCATTAGTTTTTCGAGCCAGGGGCCGGAGGCCTTTCCCATCGGGATGAGAAGAATCCTGAACTTTGCCATTAAGATATTTCTACCACGGAGGCTTCCCGCCGCCAACAAGAGAAAATGCCAAAAAGAGCCACTGAGAAAACATGACCGTGGCCCCTAAAAGATCGCCTGTAAGGCCACCGAAGGCCATCTCGAGGCGGATACGCCAGAGCAGAACAAAGGTAAGCACTACCAGGGTTGATAAAGGCTCCCACCAGAGGAGAGGGAGCCAGAAAAGTTGAGTCAAGCAAAGTCTTCTCCTGGAGGTGGAAAGAAAAAGAAAGCCCAGGCCTTCTTTTTTGGCAGGCCTTGAAAGAAGGGAAAGAAAAGCCAGGGCCTCTCTTCCGACAAGAGGGCGTAAAATAAGGGGCCAGATCATTTCTTTTTTCAAAGTTTCACATACCAGGAGATATTCCCCCAGAAGGAAAAAGAAAGCAAACAGAAGCCCGAGGGCCCCCACATCCGGGGTTTTGAGAACTTTTAGGCGCCTTTCTCTACCGCCTCCCGCCGCAAGGGCATCTATCGTGTCAAGCAAACCGTCAAAATGGAAATAATCCGCGAGATAGTAAAGGGAGGCCAGGAGAAAAAGGGCCAGAAATTTGAGGTTAAGAAGATTTTTTAGAAATTTAACAAAAAAATAAGAATAGGCGCCCAAAAAAAGGCCTACCAGGGGAAGATAAAGCACCCCCTGCTCAAGACAAAAGCGCCCGGGTTTAAAAGGAAGGCGTGTAAAAAAAGAGAAGGCCGAAGAGAGGGCCTCCCATTCCCTACGAAGCATCTACTTCTTCAAACTCCCGTCCTTTGGTCACTCCGGCATCTTCAAAAGTGGCCATTTCGGTAAGGACCCTGAGAGCGGTTTCCACCACCATGCTTGCCAGGCAGGCACCTGTGCCCTCTCCAAGCCGCAGGTCAAGGTCCACAATGGGGCGCAGGTTGAGTTTTTCGATCACACGGGCCGCACCCTTCTCTGTGGAGCAATGCCCGCAGAAGACGAATTCTTTCAGACGAGGCTCAAGGGCCTGAGCAATCACGTATCCCGCCAGAGAAATAAAACCATCAATGATAACCGGGACTCGCTCTGAGGCCCCTCCCAGGAAAAACCCGGCAATGGCTCCAATTTCTGCTCCCCCAACCTTTGCCAGGACATCCAGGGGATCAGAGAAGTGATAGCGGGAAAGGGCTTCGGCCACCACCTGGCGTTTGCGTGCCAGGGCCTGGTCATCAATGCCGGTGCCGCGGCCAACTATTTCTTCTGGAGGTTCGTCAAGTAAGGCGCAGATCACCGCCGCCGAAGGGGTGGTATTTCCGATCCCCATCTCACCTGGTATGAGAAGCTGGTAGCCACAACGGGCGGCCTCTTTGGCCAGCTCAAGGCCCACCTTCAGGCTCTTTTCAGCTTCCTCCCGGCTCATGGCAGGCTCTTTTAAGAAATTTTTGGTCCCCCAAACCACTTTTCGTTTTATGAGACGAGGGTCGTTTACCTCCCCTGCTGCCCCTACATCCACCACGAAGACGTCTGCGCCAGCCTGCCGGGCAATAGCATTTATACCCGCCCCACCGGCAAGAAAATTGAGAATCATCTGAAGGGT
>JALSPN010000090.1 GCA_026985945.1 Thermodesulfobacteriales bacterium | reverse complement strand
TTCCATAACCCCGATAACTTTCTTCCCTTCTTCTACCGTGCGGCAGAAGGGGACCATGACCTTCACATTGGTGAGCCCCATTTCGTCACGGACCTTTTTGAGGGCCTTACACTCCAGGGCGAAAGCCGGTTCAAAACGTGGGTCGTAATAACGAGAAGCTCCCCGCCAGCCAATCATGGGGTTGTGCTCTACCGGTTCGTAAAGGTGGCCGCCTATGAGGTTAGCGTATTCGTTGCTCTTGAAGTCAGAAAGCCTCACGATGACATCTTTGGGATAGAAGGCCGCTGCGATCATGGCCACTCCCTGGGCCAGCTTATCTACGTAAAAATCGGCCTTGTTCTCATACATGGGCGCCTTCTCATCAATAATGCGCACGATTTTCCGGATCTTGGGATCCTTTTGGGCCCGCTCCTTGAGTTCCTCGTAATTGAGAAGGGCCAGAGGATGAATGGCAATGTGAGAGCCAATGATGAATTCGAGCCGGGCAAGCCCTACACCGTCGTTTGGAAGCTGGCCCTGAGAGAAGGCCTGCTCCGGAATACCCACGTTCATCATGATCTTGGTGCGGGTGCGCGGAATCTTGGTAAGGTCAATACGCTCCACCTCGAAGGGCACCAGGCCTTCGTAAACATAGCCTTCTTCTCCCTGAGAACAATCAACCGTTACCTCCATGCCGGTTTCGATAACCTCGGTGGCGTTGTTGGTGCCCACAATACAGGGGATACCCAGCTCGCGAGAGACAATGGCTGCGTGGCAGGTGCGCCCCCCACGATTGGTAACGATGGCAGAGGCAATCTTCATGATGGGTTCCCAATCCGGATCGGTCATGTCCGTGACCAGGACTTCTCCTGGCTGAAATTCCTGGATCTTGGAGACATCTTCTATAACCCTGGCCTTGCCCTGCCCGATTTTGCTTCCAACGGCCTTCCCGACGGTAAGAATTTTGCCTTTTTCTTTGAGTTTATAAACTTCGTAGAACTGCTCTTTTTTGGTGCCGTGGACGGTTTCCGGTCGGGCCTGGACGATAAAAAGCCCCCCTGTGCCCACTTCTTTTCCGTCACCATCCTTGGCCCATTCGATATCCATGGGCCGGCCGTAATGTTCTTCGATGATGCAGGCCCATTCGGCAAGTTTTAAGATTTCATCGTCTTCCAGGCAAAAACGCTGCCGAAGCTCTTTAGGGGTGCGCAGGTTACGCACCGGACAGCGAGGACTCTTGCCATAGACCATGCGGTATTCTTTGGAACCCAATTTTTTGGAAAGGATGGGGCGGAAGCCCTTTTTAAGGGTGGGTTTAAAGACGTAAAATTCATCAGGATTTACCGCCCCCTGGACCACGTTTTCACCAAGCCCCCAGGCCCCGGTAATGTAAACCACGTCCCGGAAGCCGGATTCCGTATCAAGCGTAAACATAACCCCTGAAGAGGCAGCATCGCTGCGGACCATTTTCTGGATGGCTACCGAAAGATAAACATTAAAGTGGTCAAAACCCTTGTCCTGCCGGTAAGAGATGGCCCGGTCCGTAAAGAGGGAGGCAAAGCAGCGTTTGACGTGCTGGATGACATTTTCTGCGCCTCGAATGTTGAGATAGGTCTCCTGCTGGCCGGCAAAAGAAGCATCGGGGAGATCTTCAGCCGTAGCAGAGGAGCGCACCGCAACATCTACTTCAGGGTAATATTTTTCTTCCAGCTTGTGGTAGGCCTCTTTAATGGCCTGGGCAAGCTTTTCCGGCATCTGGGCTTTAAGAATCAGGTCCCTTACCTTCTTGCCGCGCCGCTGCAGGTCTTTAATATCGTGTGTATCAAGGCCTTCGAGAATTTCACGAATTTTATCGTCAAGATGGTTTTCCTGAACAAAATAACGATAGGCAGCCGCGGTAACGGCAAAACCATCCGGCACCTTGACCCCTTTGGGCGTTAAGTTCCGAAACATTTCACCAAGAGAGGCGTTTTTACCGCCTACCAGGGGAACGTCTTTGATAGAAATTTCTTCAAACCACAAAATAAGGGGTTCGTTAGACATACATTCCTCCTCTCTTTAGGTTTGACAAAAAATATTTGGCCTGGAACCTTTCGGAAAGGTCTTTTATTCTTACCGGAGAAGAATTTTCCATGGCAAAAGAAGACCTATCGACTTGGCTAAATACCTCTCAGAGTTTTAGCAAGGGTGTATTTTCAATGTCAAGTTCATTTCTGGGGATTGGCAGACTGCTAAAGAGAAATTTCGGGATTTAGAGGCTATTATGGCAGTTTTACCCTGGGGAGTCCTGGAAGAGGAAGATTGGAAGATTCTCAAAGATCTTTATGCCACCGCCCCTGACTGCGCTAAATTTCTCTCGCGCAGGTTGCGTCTGGACCTGGCTGATACCATGAGGCGTCTTAAAGAGCTCGAAAATATGGGCTTTTTAGAGCGCATAGAGGGCCGGTTTCTTAAGAAAAAAGGCCTCCGGAAGCCCAAACACATGAATCACACTTACTATGAACTTTCCCGGCCGGCACGCCTTTATTTACGTAAACTCCTTTTTGAGGAAAAGTTGGATTAAAATGTTTCCACTTTTTGTTGAAAGGAATTTTCCCGAAAGAAAGGAGCCCTGAATGAACGAATTTGAAGAAGAGCTTGTTACGGCAGGTGAGATTTCAGAAGATGAAAACATCGAGATCCCCGAAGAGCTACCCGCTCTGGCCGTAAGGGATGTGGTGCTCTTTCCTTCCATGGTAATCCCTCTTTACGTGGGGAGAGAACCATCGCTGGCCGCCCTGGAAGAGGCCCTTAAGGCCGAAAGACTCATTGTGATCCTCACCCAGAAAGATCCTGAAACAGATGATCCCACTCCTGAAGATGTTTACCACGTGGGAGTGGTGGCGATCATCATGCGCACTCTTAAGCTTCCCGATGGCCGGCTTAAGGTTCTGGTCCAGGCCCTGGTGCGGGCTCGAATAAACGAGTTTTTACAGGAAAAACCTTACTTCCTGGTCCGTATCGAACCGGTAAAGGAAGAAGAACCCGAAAGTGTAAATGTAGAAACCGAGGCCCTCATGCGCTCGGTCAAGGAAACGGCTGAAAAAGTTTTTGCCTTAAGGGGCCATCTTACCCCGGAACTAAACACCGTCCTGGACAGCCTTACAGAACCCGGAAGGCTTGCTGATTTTGTAGCTTCCCATTTAAGGCTTCGCCTTCCCGAATCTCAGGAGCTTCTCGAATGCTTTGATCCTATCGAAAGAATAGAGAAACTTCACAAACACCTCCTCAGGGAGCTTGAAGTGGCCACGGTGCAGGCCAAGATCCAGACCGAAGCTCAGGAAGAGATGAGCCGCACCCAGAGGGAATACTTCTTGAGGGAGCAGCTCAGGGCCATCAAAAAGGAGCTCGGGGAGGTGGATGAACATGCGCAAGAGATTGAAGAGTTTCGGGAAAGGATTGCCAAAGCCCGCATGCCGGAAGAGGTAGAAAAAGAAGCCCTCAAACAGCTGCGACGCCTGGAGATGATGCACCCTGATTCGGCCGAGGCTGCTATCATCAGAACCTATCTGGAATGGCTCACCGAACTCCCCTGGAAGAAACAGACCAAAGATAAGCTCGACCTCAGAAGGGCCAAAAAAATTCTTGACGAAGACCA
>JALSPN010000089.1 GCA_026985945.1 Thermodesulfobacteriales bacterium | reverse complement strand
TTAATTTTCCTCCTTTTGCTCGCGGAGAATTGGGGGAAGAACAGTTAACGAAGCTTTCTTCCCTCCTTGAGGAGGCTGCCAGAGAGAAGCTTTTGAGAATAATTTATCTCCACCATCCTCCCCTGGAGGGGGTGGTTTCAAGCCGCAAGGCCTTAAAGGATGCCAAGGCCCTTGAAGAATTAATCCGCAGAAAAGGGGCAGAGCTTGTCCTTTACGGACACACCCACAAGTGTTTCCGCCAGAAGCTTGAGACTTCAGGGGGAAGATGTCTTCTTTTTGGGGTCCCTTCTTTGACCTACCGGGGGGAGAATTCGCGCCGCAGGGCGCGTTTTTACGCCTTTGAGTTCCAGAAAAGGGCCCTCATCTTCCGAAGCTATATCTGGGCGATGGAGGGGTTTGCTCCGGAATTTAGCCTTTCTTTTTCCATCTGACGAAGGCCAATAACAAAATCAGGGCTACCGGTGCAAAGGCCACCAGGGGCGCAGGGAGGCTAAAGACTCTTCCGGCATGGGCCAGGGTTTCCCTCAAGAGATAGACGGCAAGCCCCCCTGCAAGCCCTGCCCCCAGCCTGGTCAAAAATGATTTCTGGCGTGCCAGGGGATTCTGGTAAAAACTCAGCGCCAAAAGACCCATTACCAGGGAGAGGAGGGGGGTGACAATTTTTTGCCAGATGGCAAGTTGATAGCGATAAACGTTTTGCCCTCCGGCGGCCAGGGTCTCGGAATAGCGAAATAATTCGGGAAGAGGCAAAAACTCTACCGGCAGGGCAAAATTTTCAACCTCCCGGCCGGGGAGAGGAGGGTCAATAAAGAGGCGGTCCCAGAGTTTGTCTTCCACGCGGGAATTATAAAGGATCCTTTGCCGGGCCTTCCAGAGGATCCATCTGCCGGGGGTAATTTTCCCAAGAGGTGCTGAAAGATATTCTCGCAATCTTTCACCTTCAAAGCGAAAGATTTCTATCCCTGAAAGGAGCCCGTCATCAAGGACCTTTTTGACTTTGAGAAATACTTCTCCCTGCCGGGCCCAAAAGCCCTCTCCGTAAAGGGTGAGGCTTTCCTGGGAGAGGGCCTTGGTTTTAAGTTGCCAGGCCTTCTCTTCCACCCGCTTAAGGCCTGTTTCTGAGATCCCCCAGAGGGGAAGACTCCAGGAGAGGAGGGCCAGAATTACCGTCACAAAAAGGCGCCTTTTCGAATACCCCAGGGCTTCCAGGGCCAGAAGTTCGTTGCGATCAAGAAGTTGCCCCAATCCCAGAAGAATAGCGAGGAAAGTGATAATGGGCAGGAGATCCAGAAGTTTATTGCCGCTGGTAAGAAAAACGAAGATCAGGGCCTTGGAAAGGGTATAAGAACCCCGGCCTATTTGGTCCAGTTGATTCAAAAGCTCGAAAAGATCAAAAAGAAGGAGAAAGATCAAGGTCAGAAAGAGAAAGAGTCTCCAGAGATGGCGCCAGAGGTAGCGGTCTAGGGTCTTCATTTCTTACGCCAGAAGAGAGAAAAAGAAAACCCACTTAAGAAAAACAGGGCCAACGGGGCCCAGAAAATACCGGGCCACGGTGGGATTTGCCCCTGAGCCACGCCCTTCTTTAGCAAAACCTGGCCGTAAAAATAAAACACGAAAGTCAGAAGGGCCAGAAAAAAAGGCCGCCCTCCTTTCTGGCGAGGACGGGATGGGGAAAGGGAAACCCCGAGAAAGGCAAGCCCCAGGGCCCCTAAGGGGGCTGCCAGGCGCCACTGTATTTCCGCAAGGGCTCCAGAAGTTTTAAGTTTCAAAAGTTTTTGGCTTGGAAAGGCCTTTAGTTTTTCTTCTCTGGTTCTTTGGGGATAGGGAAGAGGGAGGTTTAAACTTTCAAATTCTGAGATCATTATCAGCCCTTCTTCATTCTGGAATTCATATTGTCGGCCTTCTTTAAAGACCAGAATCTCTTTTCCGGGAAGACTTTTCTGAAAACAGACCCGGGCCCGAATTATTTTTACACTTTTATCTTCTCGCTGGTACAGGAAAATATGAAAGGCCTCTCTTTGGTGAGGGTCTATCCTTTCTGCAAAAAAAGTGCGATTTTCAGGCATCTTGTAGAAAATGCCCCCTTTTAAGCGTGCAAGGTCGAATTTTTCCCTGAAACGGGCCTTGGTCTGAAAGAAGTTTTGCCAGGCAAGTGGCCTTAAGATCAAAGAGACAAGGCCTACTAGCAGAGAGACAAGAAGGACTACGGGAAGGAGGCTTTTAAAGACGTCTTTTTCTTCAAAACCGCAGGCAAAAAGGGCAAGCATTTCGGCCTTGCGAAAAAGGCGGTTCATGCCAAAGACCACGCCGAAGAAAAAGGTTACCGGAAGCAGGATTTCCTGGGCGATGAGAAGACGCCAGCCGACCAGTTTCAGGACGATGCGGGCGGGTATCTCCCCTTCGGCAGCCTGGGCCAGATAGCGGCCGAGAAGATAGATGGCAAAGATGCCGGAAAGGGTAATGCTTACCAGCAAAAAGGGTTTAAGGACCTGGCGCCTTAAATAGGAGGTAAGGATCATCCGAGAGAAAGGGAGTCTTTTATTTTTTGGACTACTTTTTCCCCGTCTTTTAAATCCTGCGGGAAATCAATCTCGCACCAGGAAAGACCGGTAATATCGCAGATCCAGACCGGGTAGCGCCTGGCCATTTCATTTACTGCCGAAAGAAACCAGCGTCTTTTGACGTTGTTTTCGGTGATCATTTCCGCAAGAATCTGCCGAAATATTCTGGGGCCCTCATCAAGAAAGGCCAGAAGGCCAATGGATTCTCCGTTTACCCGGGAAAGATCAAGCCCTTTTCCCACCTCCAAAAGACGACCCCTCTGGGAAATGACCTTCATGTCGTCCTCATCGTAGCTTTCTTTGCGGTTGATGGTGATGGTGGCCGGGGCCTTGGCCTGCAAAAGAAGCCTTTTTAACACTTGCGGTTCAAAAAGGGTGTCTCCGTTTAGGAGGAGAAAATCCTTGTTCATTTCTGGAGAAGCTAACCAACAGGTCCAGAGGTTGTCTGTGGTGGCGTAATCGGGATTGTAAAGGGTGTGGATCTTAAGGTCTGCAAATTCTTTTTTGAGATATTCTTCTACCTCCTGGGCCCGGTAGCCCACCATCACAACAATTTCTTCGATGCCCTGTGAAAGAAGGACCAGAAGCTGCCAGCCCAGGATGGGCCGGCCCTGGATTTCTACCAGACATTTAGGCTTCCCCTGCGTGTAAGGTAAAAGCCTTTTTCCTTGCCCGGCGGCCAAAATGATAGTTTTTTTCATTCTCCTGTCTTTGAACTTATCCCCCGGTAGGGATTTTCGCAAATCTCGTTTAAACTGCTAGGATATGGTGAAGGTCAAACCGGCAGAAAATAAACGAGAACGGGATCTTTTTTTGAAATTGCCCTGGAAAATTTATGAAAAAGATCCGGCCTGGGTCCCACCCCTTCTCTGGGAGAGAAAGCTCTTTTTTTCTTCTCAAAACCCCTTTTTCAAGTATGGTGAAGCCGTCCTTTTTCTGGCTTACCGGGGAAGAGAGCCTGTGGGGCGCATTTGTGCCCAGATAAACCAACTCCACCTGGCCCGTTACGGCCCTGAGGGGCACTTTGGTTTCTTGGAAGCCGTAGAAGATCAGGAGGTCTT
>JALSPN010000088.1 GCA_026985945.1 Thermodesulfobacteriales bacterium | reverse complement strand
CAAAGGTTCCCAGGAGAAAAGAGATTTCGTGGCCGGGGAAAACAATTTCTGAAAGGACTATACCCGCGGCGATAAAAAAGAGCCCCTTAAGAGGAAGGGCAAAAAACAGGTGTAATTCTATAGCGAAGGCAAAGGCCACAAGGCCCAGAAGCTTCCATTTTAAAGAATAAATAAGCCCCCAGAGCCCCACCCCCGGCCCCCAGGTGCCAAGGAGAAGAATGGCCACCAGGGTTCCTATAAAAAGGGCCGTTTGCCAGAGGGGTCTTCCTGTGGTTTCTCCCTGGGCCTCAAAGCTTGCCAGACGCTTTTTCTCTTCCTTGCGGAAGATAAGGGCCATGAGAAGGCCAATGATGATACTTGCCCCTATAGCGGCGACAGCACGGGCAAGCCCCAG
Source organism: Thermodesulfobacteriales bacterium (assembly GCA_026985945.1). Taxonomy (GTDB): domain Bacteria; phylum Desulfobacterota; class Thermodesulfobacteria; order Thermodesulfobacteriales; family Thermodesulfatatoraceae; genus Thermodesulfatator. Next base: position 3,245 of record JALSPN010000088.1, on the reverse strand, counting down.
CTTAAGTCCCAGGACTCGGGCGGTAAGAACAATGGCCAGCACGTTGATCGCCGGCCCGGAATAAAGAAAAGTAGTAGCAGGGCCCAGACCAGCACCATTTAAGTAAATGCCGGCAAAAAGAGGTAGCACCGTGCAGGAGCAGACCGCCAGAATGGTTCCTGAAACAGCAGCCACCCCGTAGGCCATAGCTTTGGGGGCGTTCGGCCCCAGATAGCGCATGACGGATTTTTTGGAGACGAAAACACTTATGGCTCCAGCGATAAAGAAAGCGGGTAAAAGGCAAAAGATTACATGTTCTCGGGCATACCAGTGTGCCAGGAGGGCCCCTTCCTGAAGCCCTTTTAAAAATCTTTCCGGGGCAGGAAAGAAGTATAAAAGTAGAAAAACGGCAAATCCCAGAATTATCTTGGGAATCTCTTTCCGCCAGTCCATCAGGATTTTTCCCAGAGCTGCCGTTTATCCGCTCTTGAAAGGGCCTTTTTAAGTTCAGAGAAAACTTTTTGCTGCTGAAGGTCTTTAAGTATCATGGTCAGCAAATTTTCAGCCTCTTTGTCTGCCGGAGAGAGGCGATAGATCTGAAAATTGCTCCTTCTTTCGTAAGCCACAAACCCCGCTTCAACCAGGCGCTGGAGATGCCGAGAAATGGTAGGCTGGGCATACCCGATGACTTCCGCCAGCTCACAAACACAGCAAGGCCTTATGGATAGCAGGGCAATCAATTTTAATCGTGTTTTGTCAGAAAGGGCCTTAAGCCGTTTCTCTAAGAAATACATAGCTATTTAGCTATATAACCAAAAACTTTCGGAGTCAAGTTTTTGTATTGGTTACCATCTTTAGCAAGTGGGATTTTTTCAATAAGTCCTTAGGGATTAAGCAATACGTACATTTTCAGATTCGAGTACTTTCTCTTGGGGATAGGTCTTTTGGGATGGAGGGCTTGCTAAATCGGGCTCTGTTTTTATCAAAAGAGCCACGGTGTGCCTGCGTTATAAGAGCAAAAAGAGTTACCTACTTGAGAAACCCGCAGAGAACAGATTTCTAAGAACAGTATCGGACCAAAAAATGTTCCGAGTTATAGCGGAGAAAAAAATTGTCTTATTTACTGGAAATGTAAGCGCTAATTTTTATCGGGAGAAATGGTCGGGACGGCAGGATTTGAACCTGCGACCCCTGAGTCCCGAACCCAGTGCTCTACCAGGCTGAGCCACGTCCCGACCCGAGAGTAATATTAAAATGTTGCGCCCTTCTGTCAAGAACGGCGGGCATGAAGCCTTGCCATCACATTTAAGATGGTCTGTTGCTCAATCCGCTTAAAATCTACCTGAGGGATCCTCCCTTCCTCTAGGGCTTCCAGGCGCCTGGCTTTGGCCTTTTTGCTACCAAAGACCTCCACTCTCTGGACTATTTTTTCATAGTAGCGCTGCTCTTTCTCAAGATTGATGGGGCGGCGGCGGATTTGATTTAGTTTCATAATGAGATAGTTGAGCCTTTTTATCTGACGGACTTTGTGCTCTTCCTCTTCCATGTGTTCCAAGAGGTCTTCCACGGTCTTTATCTCCCGCAGGAGTTCCACTTCTGGCGGCAGAAAGCCGGCATTTTTCAGGACTTTATAGGCCAGGCGTAACTCTTCAGGGACATTGCTCAAATCCTCAAGCTGAATGGGCTTTCCTTTACCCGGCAAATTATCAAATTCGCCATTTTTTATGGCTTCCTGAATGCGCTGCTCTGCCAGCCGCTGGAATACCAGAAGGGACATTACCCTTCCCCCTCTTTTACCGGATTATTGACCTTCTCTACGAGACGAGAAAGTTCCACCTGAATAAAATCGAGTTTTTCCCCAGAAGGTTTTAGAGAAACAACCTCCTGATAATATCTTACGGCCTTTTCAATCTTTCCCTGCAATTCCGCCACCCGGGCCAGATCTAAGTAGGCTATTTCTTCAAACCCTAGATGGGCCTGAACCGCTTTTTGGTAATATTTTTCTGCTTCCGGCAATCTCTCCTGGTCTTCAGCCACATAGCCAAGCCCCATACTTACTGAAATCTTTATAGGCCCCCGGGCTTTTTTAAGGGCCTCTTTCAGTTCCCGAGAAGCCTTTTCCAGGTCTTTTTGCTCCCAGTAGATTTCAGAAAGGGTCAGACGGGCCTCAAGGCCGGTGGTAGTTCCCCCGTATTTTCTGACTACTTCCGCAAGGAGTTTAAGCTTTTGGTCTTTTTGAGTAGTCATAAGGGCCCGGGCGTAAAGTAAAGTGGCCTCATCAAGGCGTTTCTGACGATAATAGTTATAAAGGGCCCAAAGAGAGGCCAGAAATACCAGGGCCAGGGCAGCGATAATTATCTCACGCAGGTGTTCTTTCGCCGCTTTGACCCATTTTTCGTGAAGGACTAAAATTTCCTCTTCAGGAGCTGGAGTCTCTTTCTTTCTGGCAGCCATTTATTTTCCTCCAAAATAATCGTCCCACCGGAAGATTAAGGGTTCCACTCCTTCTTTTAAGACGGCATGATCGCCCACCTCTCCAATGAAAAGCACATGATCACCGGCCTCGCAGGTCGAGACCACCTCACATTCAAAATAGGCAATGGCGTCTTTTAGAACCGGTGAGCCTTTGAGGGCAACCGAATATTCAAGACCCTCAAATTTATTTACCTCTCGCCCGCTCTTGAAACCAAAATGTTTGGCAAGCTCCACCTGACCTTCCCCCAAAACGTTAATGCAGAAAACCCCTGAATTTTTAAGGAGCTCGTAGGTGTAGCGCTGGGGAGCAATGGCCACGGAAAGGAGCCTCGGCCTGAAGGATACCTGGCTTACCCAGGCAGCAGTCATGCCGTTTATTTTTTCACCATCACGCGCGGTGATCACGAACACACCCTGAGGGATATATTTAGTAATCAGCTGCTGGAGTCCCATTTCTTTCCTCCTTGTTTTTAGTTTCATTCTAAGCAAGAAGGGCCGGGGATTTCAACCCTAATTTCCGGATAAGGTGTGTAATTATTGATAAAGACCATATTGCATCTCTAGAAACCAAAAAAACAGCTGGACAAAAATTCCGAGAAAGACTCTTCCTGGATTCTCTTAACTCTTAACGGGAATTTTTAAGCAATAAAAAGCTTCTTTCCCATCAAAATCCCGCAAATTTCACAAAATCAAAACAGAATCCCTCCTTAATGCCTATCTCATAACTATTTCCTGAACTTTTGGGTCTATATCTGGATTTTCGGTTAGATAGCCTAAAAAAACTTCTATCT
>JALSPN010000087.1 GCA_026985945.1 Thermodesulfobacteriales bacterium | reverse complement strand
GTCATCCAGACGTTTGAGACCCGCTTCTTGAGCCGCTCTTAAGGCCTCCTCGTATTCTTCTCTGGTAATACGGCGGTCAAGAGGTGGATACTTCCAGGCGTCTCCACAGGGATAATACTGGTCCATAATGTTGACATAGGTGTTGGGAGAAAGTTCTTTAGCAATCCAGTGAAGTATTTCTCTGGTGCCAGCAAGCCCCCCGGGAAGAACCAGGTGTCTGATAATAAGGCCCCGTCTGGCAAGGAACTCCCCGTCAAGTTCAAGATCCCCCACCTGGCGATGCATCTCTTTGAGGGCAGCTTGCGCTACCTGAGGATAACGCGGGACTTTGGAAAGCTTAAGCGCAATCTTTTCGTCCCAATATTTGAAATCCGGCATGTAAATATCAATGATCCCCTCAAGGATTTTAAGGGTTTCTACCTTTTCATACCCGCCACAGTTATAAACCAGGGGCAGATGGAGCCCCTTTTCTGCAGCCAGAAGCACCGCTTCCACGATGAAAGCTATCTGGTGGGTGGGGGTGACAAAATTAATATTGTGACAACCCCGGGCCTGAAGGGAGAGCATCATCCGGGCCAGCTCTTCAACAGTGGTCTCTTCTCCTGAACCAAGATGACTTATCTCCCAGTTCTGGCAGTAAACACAGGCCATGTTGCAATAGGTGAGGAAAATGGTCCCCGACCCGCCATATCCTACCAAAGGTCTTTCTTCCCCGAAATGCGGGCCATAACTTGAAATTACCGGCTTATCAAGCACCCGACAAAAGCCTTTCTCCCCTTGGAGGCGGTTGACTCCGCATTCGTGAGGACAAAGGTCACAGCGGGAAAGTTTCTCTTTTAGCAACTCAACCCTTTCCCGTAATTTTCCTTCCCGCAGGAGTTTGAGATATCCGGGAACAAAATTTTTAGCCATTTTCTTTCTCTGGTAGATCCTCTACCTTGACACTTCCCGGTCAGCCGATCCCATCGTAGAAAAAAAGGATCTTACTTTCCGCCTCTATCTGTTTGGGAGACAGGGGCTTTGGCTGTCTCTCTTTTAATATTTTTAACATTTCTTCTCGAGAAGGAAGATCTTCAAGCCGCACACCAAGAGACTTTTTGGTGTAAGTGTCAAGGATGGAATACTCCTGGCCGTTTGTCTGGACACAAAGAGGCGGGGGAGCCTCGGGCTTAAGAAGCCTGGCCGCGGCAATGGTTCCCCTTTCCCGGCTTACCACCGAACCTTCGTTCAACCTGATACAAATTGCCGGCCTCCCCTCAGGCTCAACCACGATATCGGCCTTGGTGTAAAGACGTTTCCCGGGAATTTCTATGACCAGGGGGACCAGAAGCTTGATCTCTTCCGGCCGGTAGTCTTTTTTCTCCTGCAAAAAGCGCGCGATCCTTTCCCGCTCAGGCTGAAAGGGATCGCTCTGACACTCACACACCCCCTGGTCACACTGACAGGAAACCAGAGCCGCCATTTTCCCTCCTTAAAACTGGACTTTAACCCTCAAAGGGACGTATCCGAAAAAATCTTTGAGGTTTTTTACAAGTTCTGGTAAAGGATCCAGCCGAAAACGGCTGTCAAGATCGACCAAGACCTCTCCTTCGGAAAACCTGAGTAAAAACTCCACGGGGAAACGCCCGCTTCCGTTTGAAAGTATATCATGAAGGGCCCTGATTTGAGAATTCTCAAGGGTATCCCCCTGGAAGAAAAATTGAATTTTTCCAGCAATTATCTCTGGTGCCTTCTCAAGGGGCACCATTTTTTCGGCCAAAATTTTGGGCCCCCTTTCATCCTTCTCAAAGCGTCCGGTTACAAATATAAGCCCCTTCTCCTCGATAAGTTCCTCGCTCTGGCGAAAGAGATCCGGAAAAACCAGCACCTCGAGACTTTCCTCCCCGTCTTCCAGTTTGAGGATGGCCATACGATCGCCTCGCCGGGTGGTCTTGACCTTGGCCTCGGAGATGGCGCCTCCTACTGCTACCTTCTGCCCTCCCGGAACACTCTGAAGACTTGAGATGGAGTAGGGAGTTATGAGAGAGAGCCATTCCCGGTAGGGCTCCAAGGGATGACCGCTAAAATAAAAACCCAGGGCCTCTCTTTCGTATTTTAGCTTTTCGCTAGAAGACCACTCTGGAATTTTAGGGATGGTAAAAGGACCTGCGGTTTGAGTCTTTTTTGCAGGGGTCATGAGATCGAAAATGGATTTTTGCCCCTGATCAAGGGCCTTCTTACGGCTCTGGACCCAGTCAAGCATCTTTTCTAGGACATTGAAGAGTGAAGCCCGGTTAATCCCGAGGGAATCAAAGGCCCCGGCCTTTATGAGGGCTTCGATGACGCGCCGGTTCACTTTTTTGAGATCAACCCGGAGGCAAAAGTCCTCAAAAGATTTAAAAGGTCCACCTTCCCGGCGAACCCTGATAATCTCTTCGATGGCTCCTTCGCCCACATTTTTAACCGCCGCCAGGCCAAAACGGATTTTACCATCCTTAATGGCAAATCCTATCTCACTTTCGTTGATATCAGGTGGCAAGATTTCAATTCCCATCTTCCGGCACACAGAAACGTATTTGACCACCTGATCGGTATTTCCCATTTCGTAGGAGAGAAGGGCCGTCATGTAGCAGAGAGGATAATGGGCCTTGAGATAGGCCGTCTGGTAGGCCACTAAGGCGTAAGCCGCGGAATGGCTCTTATTAAAGCCGTAGCCGGCAAACTTCTCCATGAGGTCAAATATCTGGACGGCCTTCTCCTCGGGGATTCCCCTTTCCACCGCCCCCTTTACAAAACGTTCCTTCTGGGCCGCCATTACCTCGGGTTTTTTCTTCCCCATGGCCCGGCGGAGGATATCGGCTTCCCCGAGGCTATAGCCGGCCAGCACCTGGGCAATTTTCATGACCTGTTCCTGATAGACGATCACCCCGTAAGTCTCTTTGAGAATGGGTTCAAGCTCCGGGAGGAGATATTTGACCTCGATCTCCCCGTGCTTGGCCCTGACGTATTGATCCACCATGCCGGATTCCAGAGGCCCCGGGCGATAAAGGGCCAGGATGGCGATGAGATCGTTGAATTCCGAAGGGCGCATCCGGATGAGAAGCTCTTTCATGCCCGAAGATTCCAGCTGGAAGACGCCGTCGGTATCACCCCGGCGAAGAAGCTCGTAAGTCTTTTTATCGTCAAGGGGGAGGCGATTAAGATCTATCTCTGCCCCGTAATGTTTCCTTGCTAATCGCACCGCATGGTCAATGATGGTGAGGGTCTTAAGCCCCAGAAAATCAAACTTGATGAGCCCCACCTTCTCCACTGCTTTCATGTCGAACTGGGTGACGATTTCGTCTTCTTCACCCTTCATGAGGGGGCAGTAATTGGTAATGGGGGCATCGGAGATCACCACCCCGGCGGCATGGGTGGAAGAATGCCGCGGCAGTCCTTCAAGGGCCATGGCGATGGAGATGAGCTCCCTTACCTTTTCTTCTTTTTCCACCAGCTCGCGCAAACGGGGCTCGGCTGCCAGGGCCTTTTCGAGGGTGATGCCAGGGGTTTCGGGGATAAGTTTGGCGATTTTATCCACCTGGGGGTAAGGCATCCCCAGAGCCCGCCCCACATCCCGCACCACCGCCCGGGCCTTCATCTGCCCAAAAGTGGCAATCTGGGCCACATATTCCCAGCCGCCGTATTTTTCCCGCACGTAGCGGATTACC
>JALSPN010000086.1 GCA_026985945.1 Thermodesulfobacteriales bacterium | reverse complement strand
CTCAAAACCAAACTCCCTCCCGAAGATCAGGAAGCCCTTGAGATCCTTACCAGATCCTTGGTGAACAAGCTCCTTCACGACCCCATTATTTATCTCAAAAACCGGTATCACAAAGACGGGCAACAGATTATAGACCTTACCCGAAGGCTCTTTAACCTTGACGGAGAAAGGCCCCTTAAGGCTGAACCACCCCACCTCTATCTCAACAGCTCTTTAAAAGAGGCCAAAAAACACTAAAAAGGGCTATCGTCCCGGTCTGTTACGCTAGCCGAACATTTACCTATTTCGCTGGATCTGTATCATCTTAAGCGATTGAACTGGTATGAGAAAAAAATTTTCCCTTTCTGTGAAAAACTTTTCACCGCCTTTAAAGCTTTATTTTTCAATATTTTTTGAGCTCAATGTGAAAAATATTTCCCTTCTTACCCAGTTTTATAGCTATTTTGTAGGAAATGTCTTTTTTACATAAAGAAAAAGATTTTTTGCTCTGTCCTAAAACCCAGGGCTCAAAACAGTTTCTGGCAAAATCTTTAAAGATAGAATTTTACAAAAATTGAAACTTTTTGAAGTAAATATTTTCTTTTCTGGCATTTATTTTGCAAACAAAGAAACAGAAATAAAAAGTAAGGAGGATGAGATGAGAGTTTTTGTGGGGGTTTTGATTTTCCTGTGTGTAATTTCTTTTTCGTTAGCCTACGGACTTCCATTACCCATGAAAGGCAATTACATCTATACCCAGGTGGACGATACCGGAACCCTTGGTCACGGTTTTTCTTATCCCGGTATCCAATACGATCCGTCTGGGAGCGGAAATTTTCCTGGAATCTTAGGGGGCACAGATTTCCTCAAGCCAGGAAGCCCTTGGGAAGGTTTTTATATAAGCACAAATCAGACAGGTGTGGTAGGCAATAATAATGATAATTTATTGAAAATACCAGGTGTCGTTGTCTATGATCTTTCTTCTCCTTATGATAATGCTGTAAGCTGGACAGGTGGCTATCTTAGTTATTTTAAAGTTGAAATTGATGTTTACTTCAACGATGATGATCAATATATTATGTTCGATACTACCATTACGGCTCTTACAGATCTTACGGATGTCGAATTTTTGCGCACCATTGATCCTGATCAGGACTACTATAGTTATAGCACATTTGGTACCAAGAATGCGCGAGGATATGGTATTATCTCTGAAGAAGATTGGGTTTATGCCTCCGGTCCTTATTCAAATTGGACGATTGGTTTATATTCAAATTCTTCTCTCACCCACAATACCGGTATATCCTATGATTGGGAGACAGATCCTTCCTTTTATCTCGCGGGAAATGATGACGGCAATGGTGATAATACCATCGGAATAGCTTTTCTGATCGGAGATCTTAATGCTGGAGATAGTGTCTCTTTTTCCTACGCTTATGTCCTGGGCACGGATCCAGCAGATGCCGCCAGCCACATTCCCACCGGCCCAAGCCCTGTTCCTGAACCTGCCAGCGTCTTGCTCGTCCTGGTAGGGTTAATTCTGGGAGGAGGCTACGTAAAAATTTCCAGAAAACTCTAAAAGCCTGCGCCAGGTGCAAAACGATTAACTTTGCACCTGGCGTTGCCCCTTTTTTGAGATTTTCTCCTTTCAGGGAAGGGCCCGAGAGGGGAAATCTCGTGATCCTGCCGACTTCCTCCCTTCTCCTCACCCCTTCCTCAAAGGAAGGGGAATTAACCGGAAATTTGGGAAACATACATGCCCGTTGCCCAAATCTACGAAACGTGGTAAACGGCTAGCAAAACTTAGCCGGCTCCAGGGCACCAAAACGGTCAGAGAAGTGAACGAAGAAGGTCCATCTTGCTTCGCATTTATCGCACGGAGAAAGGGGTCCTTTCCTTGGCGCCGCAAATTGAGCGGCATTGCTGGGTTTGTCTTACCTCTCCCACCGAAGAGGAATTGCAGCACGTTCAGGAAGCGCTAAAAATTCTGCCGGAATTTTTGCGTTATCCCCTGGATGAAGAAGAAACTCCCCGGGTAGAGCTTGAGGAGGATCAACTCCTTATAATTCTCAGAGTGCCAGATCCGCGCCACGAAGAGGGCTATATTCGTTATGAAACTATCCCGGTCGGGATTATCCTTACGGAGGAGGCTATCGTGACGGTCTGTTTGAAGGAAAACCCGGTCTTTGAGGATTTTTTGATGGCCATCAACCGGGTGAAATCTTTTACGCTGGAATATCCTGTCCCCTTTCTCTTTCACTTCTTCTTCTCCATTGCGAACCTTTATCTCCGTTATCTGCGTCTGATCGACAAGCTCATTACGGAATATGAGGCCGAACTTTATCGTTCCATGCGGAACAAAGAGCTGCTTAAGCTTCTCAATATCGAAAAGAGCCTCGTTTATTTTAATACCGCCTTGAGGGCCAATGACATCGTCTTAAACCGCCTCCAGTCGGGCAGATTTCTGCGTCTGCAGGAAGAAGATCTCGAACTTCTGGAAGATGTCCAGATCGAAAATCGTCAGGCCATCGAGATGGCCAAAATTTTCAGCGACATTCTGACCGGCACCATGGACGCTTACGCCTCCGTAATTTCAAACAACCTCAACACCGTGATGAAGTTTCTGACAGCGGTGACCATCGTGCTCATGCTCCCCAACCTGGTGGCCAGCATTTACGGCATGAACATTAAGCTACCCTTACAGGATTCCCCCCACGCCTTTCTTATCCTGATGGGTTTTTCTTTTGTCCTTTCCGCGGTGGTGGTGGTTCTTTTTATCAAAAAGCGGCTCTTTTGAGTTTGCCCCGCTTTTTTTCTTGGTTTAAATTCGCTACCCATGACCCATTCAGAGGCCCTTTTTCTCGGTATCCTGCAGGGTATTACGGAGTTTTTGCCTGTTTCAAGCTCAGGGCACCTGGTGCTGGCGGAAAAATTCCTTCGGGTTGAGGGCGGGGGGCTTGCCTTTGATGTCTTTTTGCACCTTGGCACCCTTCTGGCTATCCTGATCTACTTCTGGCGGGACTGGAAAGAGATGTTTTCCCTGAAAGACCCTCATTACCGAAAATTTCTGGGCTATCTTATTCTGGCTACCATTCCCGGGGCCTTGATGGGAGTTCTCCTGGAAGATCTGGTGGCTTCTCATTTTCGCACCACTGCAAGGGTGGCCTTTCAGCTGGCGGCAATGTCACTTCCCCTCCTTCTGGCGGAACTTCTGTCTCCCAAGAAGAAAGAACTCCGGGAGATAAATCTCTGGCAAAGCCTTTTGATCGGATGTGCCCAGGGGCTTGCCATCTTTCCCGGCACTTCGAGAAGTGGCATTACCATGTCAGCGGGGCTCCTTCTGGGGTTTAAAAGGGAGGCTGCAGCACGGTTTTCCTTTTTGCTTTCCGCCCCTATTATCGCCGGAGCCGGGCTTTATGAAGGGATCAAGGTTTTTAAGGCGGGAGTATCTTTGAGCCCAGCGTATTTTACCGGTTTTATAGCGGCCTTCGTCTCGGGATTCCTGGTTATAGCCTGGCTTTTAAATTTTTTGCGTCGGCATACTTTTTATCCTTTTGTAGCTTATAGGTTGCTTCTGGCTTTGCTGGTCTGGAGGGTTGGTTGATGCGCAAAGCGCTTTACCTGAGCCTGATTTTAAACCTGTGTTTTCTCTTTCACCTTGCCCGGGCCCAGAGCCCTCTTCCCTCCAGGCTGGTGGCCACGATTCTCGTCAAGCCCACCAAACCCGAGTTTCTTGCCTCCACCGAGGTTGCCAGGGGGGTGGGTTCTGCGCTCATTGTCTCGGGGGAAGAGGGCTTACTCCTGGCTCCGGCTTATCTGGTGCAGGGGGCCCACTGGATAGATGTCTTTTTGCCTGATGGCAGACAACTTGGGGCACGCCTCCTTGCCCTTGATCATCTCTCCGGCCTTGCGGTCTTGAAAACCAGGGCCTTTGGCAGAGAAAAAGCCTTTTTCCGAAAGAAAATCCCCGCGGTAGGAGAGAGGCTCTTTCTCCTGGCAAGGCCCCGTCTGGGGCTTGTCCTTCGAGAAGGAGTGGTTACCGAGTCTCCGGTAAGGGTCTCCCTGCGGGGTTTCTCTCTGGCGAGCTTTTTTGCCACAAGCCTTTCTCTGAAGGGTGCCGGCTCGGCCCCGGTCTTTGACCAGGAGGGACGGGTGGCAGGCTTTGCCCTTGATCTTCCCAATTTGGCGGGATCATCGGAGGTAAAGGTCGTCCCGGCCTATCTTTTAAAGCTTCTCCTTGAGAAAGGGCGCGAAGAGGAACAGATAGCCTGGGCCTGGCTGGGAGTGGAAGGCTTCAAATTGCTCCCCACTCTGGCACGAGAGCTAAAGATTCCGGTCTCTTCGGGCCTTTTGTTGACCAGAGTTTACCCTGGCTCCCCGGCAGCGAAAGCGGGGCTGCGAGGAGCTCAGAAGCTGGTTTCTTTCGGCAATTTTTTGTTTCCCGTGGGGGGAGACGTATTGCTATCTCTTGACGGCAAATCTATTTCCTCTCAGGCCCAGCTTGAAAGAGTTCTTTTCGCCCTGAAACCCGGTAAACTGACAGAGATAAAAATCTGGCGACACGGCAAGATCAAAAAGATCAAAATTTATCTGGGAAGGAGGGTCTTTGTCCAACCATGATGCAGGTACCGGAGAAGGTAAAACCCCTTTATGAAAAACTTTTTCGTAAATACAGTCTGGAAGTAGAACCCTTAAGTATCCGGGGCAAAGAAATCAAACTCGTAAAACCGAGTAACATTGAAGAGCTTCTTCCGGCTGACTCCTCCACCTCTCTGGAAAACTTTCCCTTCTGGGTAAAGATCTGGGAAGCGGCGGTGGTGCTGGCGGATTTTATGGCCAGCTTAAAGCCTGTAGAGAGGGTGCTTGAGATCGGAGCGGGGCTGGGCGTAGTGGGGCTTACAGCAGCGGCCTTTGGACATAAAGAGGTAGTGATTACGGATTACGAAGAAGAATGCCTGGATTTTTTGCGTCTTAATGCCGCTTTAAACGAGCTTGAAAATGTCCGGATAGAAAGACTCGATTGGAGAGAGCCTCGCGAGCTCGGCCAATTTGATCTTATCGTGGGGGCGGAAGTGGTCTTCAGTGGCCGTTATTTCGAACATCTCTATCGCCTTTTCCACAAGTATCTAGCCCCGGGGGGAATAGTCTATCTGGCCCATGACCGGGAGCGTCTGCGCACGCTGGCCCCTTTCCTTTACCTGGCAGAGAAAGAATTTGAGCAGGCCGTAAGCCAGAGGAAATTGCGAGCGGCAGATGAGACCTACGAAATCATTATTTCCCGTTTGATCCCCCGAAAAGATACCCTGGAGACCAGAAATTCTGCCTGAAATTTCCCCCTAATTTCCGGTTAGCAGAGTCCCCCCTTGTAGAGAGGATCGTGGAGGGGGTGAACGCTTAGCAATCTGCGCCAGCCTCCACCCTCCCCTTGCCCCTCCCTGCGAGGGAGGGAGGATTAACCGGAAATTTGGTTGCCTGAAATTTCAAAACTTTAAAAAAGCTGCTATGTGAAGGGGTTTGAGGTGGGGAAAATTTCTTTTCAAGGAGAGAAGACAGGAACTACAACTGGTGGCAAGGAAACGGGCCCCTGAAAGGGAGAGGGCTTTTCTCAAAGGCCTTGAAATTTCAAGCGCCTCTTCAGGATAACGAAAACCAAAAGTCCCGGCCTGGCCACAACACCCCTCAAAATATAAAAGTTTTCGCCACCAGGGTTCTTTTTTGAGATGTCTCAAATGGCAGGGGACCTGAAAAAAGACCTCTCCGGGGTTAGAAAAGCTGGCTCCCAGCCTTAAAAGATAGGCTATGCCGTCTTCAATTTGAATTTCAGAGGGAAACTCTTCAAGAAAAAGGGGATACAACTTCCGGAAGGTGAAAAGACAGGAGGCACAAAGGGTGAGAAGATACCTCCCCTTAATCAGGTCCAAAATCGAAAGGATCTGCCGTGCTTGCCGGTAAAAGCCTTCAAGATCTCCCATGGCCAGATGAGGCAAGCCGCAGCAGGGCTCAGAAAGGAGGCTGATCTTTTCGCGGGCTGCAGGAAAGAGATTTAAAAAATGCCCGGTCTCTTGCGGATAAAGCACTTTTGCCCCACAACCCAGGAAAAAGACGATTTCTCTTCCGTGAAAATCTTTTTCTTTTAGGGCCGGGCGGGTCTTTTGGACTCCCTGAAAAGCAATCTCTAAAAAAGTTGCCAGTTTTTCGCGGGGTTTGTTCCTGATAAAGGCTTCCAGGAGGGGGAGGGAATTGGGACAAATATGTTCACAGGCCCCACAAAGGAGACAGTGCGATAAGGCCTCCCCACCAAGGCCCTTTTGTAAAAGGGCCACCCGCCCCCGGGGGGAAAGAGCTTCTTTACGGGTGGCCTGAAAACTCGGGCAATGGGGCAAACACTTTCCACAGCGAGCACACTGCTCAAGAGCTTTCATCACGCGCTACAAACTGATCCAGCCACCAGGAGGCCCAGTCGGTCTCCCCGATAGCCTCTGCCAGTTTTTTGCCGATTTCTGTCTTAAGACGCCGGCGGGCATAGGTCATCCAGCGCCGGGCATAGGGGTTTCCGAGATCGTGCTGCTCTTTCAGCATGACCATGAGATCAAGCTGGTCGGCATCGTGGACAAGCTGCGCCTCAAGACTCTTCCCTTCTCGATACTCCTGATAGAGGGCCTGCCATTCTTCGGCCCAGGGGAGATCGGAAAAGGCCTCCCTCGCGGCTTTATTTTCGTCTATCCGGTCGTAAAGTTTGTTGACCGAATTGAGATCTCCTGTGCGGGCTTCAAGGAGATCGTGGAGGAAGGCCATTTTTAAAACTCTGGTTTCATCGGCTTCCGGGACCAGCTTGGCCAGCACGGCTGCCGCCAGGACCACCCCAAAGGAATGGGCCGCAATGTTTTCCCTTCCGGTTCCCAGATAGGCATACCCGGTGCGCTCAAGACGCTTTAACATCGCTCCCTCAAAGAGGAGCTTCGCCAGACGATGCCACTTCATAAAACTCTCCTCAGGCAAAATGTGAGCAAATATTATGAAGGGGTTTGGCGGATGTAAAGTTCGGAGGAAAAAAGAATTTTAAACTCTTAATTCCCTTGAAGGGACTTGATTTTTTTATTAAAATATGGATAAATTTCCATCTTGGTAAGTTTATAAATAAAAAATTTTTATGAGGTGAATAATGACTAAAGAAAAAATCGAATACTACCGCAAACTGGGCCTTAAGATGACCCCTCAGCGTCTGGCAATTCTTGAATATCTGGAGGGGAACACCTCTCATCCTTCCGCGGAAGAAATTTTTCGCCACGTGGAAGAGAAATTCCCCAGCATGTCTTTTGCCACGGTTTACAACACTTTAGAGGCCCTGAAAGAAAGGGGGCTCATTGTAGAGCTCAGCATCGAGCCGGGGAAGAAGCGCTTTGACCCTAATACCGAGCCGCATCATCACATGATTTGTGAGAGGTGCCACAAGATCTTCGACGTTTTTGAAGATTTTGCCGTCAAACTTCCGGAAAAATATGTCAGAGATTTTAAAGTCAATCGTTGTGAAGTGGTCTTTTATGGTGTTTGCAAAGAATGCCAAGAGAAGGAGGTATAAAGATGGCGGTTTTTAAGTGTGAAAAGTGTGGTGCCACCAAGGAAGGTCGTTGTAAACCGCGCAAGTGCCCCAAATGTGGAGAGCAGGGCACGATGAAAAAAGAGGCTTAGGAGTGGGGCTATGTGTATGGAAGTAAAGCTTCGTTGTGAGTGTGGGGCAAGGGAGGCGGAATTTAACCTGCGGGACAACATTATGCCTCCAGAGGTCATTGTGAGCCTTTACTGCCCCGCCTGTTCACCTCATGTGTCTTTTGATCCGGAGACCATGCTCAACGATAACGGCTGGGTCATCGAATACGATATGGAGATGGCCCGCTTTATGGCGGTTTCCAAGCTGGGGCTGCCTCCTGAGGTAGTGACGCCGGCCTTTCTCTTTGACGAAGGTTACGCCACCTGGAAGGAGCTCTATCCGGGGGAGCTTGAAGACATAAAAGAAGAAAAAGAAGCCATTGTAGCGATCCTGAAAGAAGACCCTCATCGCTATTTCAGGGAACTTCGGGAGTGGGCTCAGGCCCGTATCGAAAGGCTTAAGGCCGAAGGCTGGCGTCGGGCGCAGGCCCTCTAGTTTTTTCTTGCCTTTTTGCCTCCCGCCGGTTAAAAAGCGCTTGGATTCCTTGGCGGGAGGTTTTTTAATGCATCCGATTATCACTGCTAAACCCCGGGACAAATTGCTCCTCCTGGGCAATGAAGCCATCGTAAGAGGGGCCCTTGAGGGAGGCTTAAGGGTTGCAGCAGCTTACCCCGGCACACCCTCGTCTGAGATCGGAAATCTCCTCTTCCAGCTCCAGCGTCATCTTCCAGGGCTTTACTTCGAGTTTTCCACCAACGAAAAGGTGGCCATGGAAGTGGCGGCTGCGGCGGCGGCTTCCGGTCTGCGGAGTCTTACCTGCATGAAACACGTTGGCCTTAACGTGGCGGCAGATGCCCTCATGACACTTGCTTATATCGGGGTCAAGGGCGGGATGGTGATCGTTACCGCTGACGATCCCTTTTGCCACTCCAGTCAGAACGAACAGGATAACCGCTATTATGCCCGTCTTTCCGGTCTCCCCATGCTTGAGCCTTCTTCTCCTCAAGAGGCCTGTGAAATGACGAAATACGCCTTTGAACTCTCCGAAAAACTCGAACTTCCGGTCCTTTTGCGGACCACCACCCGGGTATCTCACGCCCGGGCCGTGGTGGAAGTGGGAGAGATGGCACATTATGAAGGGAGCGTTAAGGGAAAGTTTGAAAAAGACCCCCGGCGGTGGGTGCCGGTTCCCGCCGTCGCAAGGGTGAGGCACCAGATCCTCCTTGAAAAGATGCGCGAGGCCATGATCCTGGCCGACGGCTCCCACTGGAATCGCCTTTACGGGAAAGGTCCCAGAGGAATTCTCGTAAGCGGGGTGGCGGTAAATTATGTCCTCGATGCGGTGGAAGAGTTAAATCTTTCTGAGCAGCTAGAGGTGCTGGCCCTGGGTTTCACCCACCCTCATCCTGCCGGTCTTCTGACAGATTTTCTGAAAGACAAAGAAATCGTTCTGGTGGTGGAAGAGCTTGAGCCTTACCTGGAGGAGGCCTTAAGGGTAGTGGCTCAGGAAAGAAATCTTCAGGTGTCCATCCTGGGGAAGTCAACCGGCCATCTTCCCCGGCTCTTTGAATTTACCCCGGGGCAGGTAAAAGAGGCCGTAGCGAGGGCTTTTGGGCTTGATTATTCCCGTCCCGATCCTCCTGATCTTTCCTGGGTTCCGGAGCTTCCGCCCCGTCCTCCTACCCTCTGCCCGGGTTGCCCCCACCGGGAGACCTATCGGGTAATAAAAGAAGTCCTTGAGGAGCTCGGAGAACTTCCCCGGAGTATTTTCCCTACGGATATTGGCTGTTATACCCTGGGGCTCTTACCACCCATCCAGATGGCAGACTATCTCATCTGTATGGGTTCCAGTGTGGGTTCGGCAGCTGGTTTTTCCGTTGCTACTGACCAGCGTATAGTTTCCTTCATCGGGGATTCCACCTTTTTCCACGCCGGTCTCTCCTCGCTGGCAAATGCCGTTTACAATCGCCACCGCTTCACTCTTGTCATTATGGACAACGAAACCACCGCCATGACCGGTCATCAGCCGGTTCCGTCTCAGGAACTCCGGCCACCAGAGCTTGAAGATCGTCCCCGGATAGATCTTGAAGAAGTGGTAAAGGCCCTTGGGGTTTCGCAGGTGGTTAGCATCAATCCCTACAAAAAAGAAGAGGCCAAAGCAGTGATAAGGCCCCTTTTAGAAGGGGAGAAACTTGCAGTCATCGTGTCCAAGGCTCCCTGTATTCTTTACCGCGCCAGAGTGAAAAGATAGGAGGCAGTCATGGAAAGAAAGCGCATTTTGGCGGTAGGAGTTGGCGGGCAGGGCATTTTGCTTTTCTCAAGGGTTCTGGGAGAAACGGCTCTGGCCTCCGGCACTGCGGTGGCCATGTCTGAAGTCCACGGTATGGCCCAGCGCGGTGGGGTGGTGGAAACCAATATCGTCCTGGGTGGGATAAGGAGTCCTCTCATTTCAGAGGGTGAGGTGGATATTCTGGTGGGGCTTGAGCCGGTTGAGACCCTGCGTGCCCTTCCCAGGGCCCGCCAGGACACCATTATAATTTCGAGCACAGACCCGGTAATTCCCCAGATCGTGAAAGACGGTCTGGCTCCATATCCTGACCTTGAAGAGCCGCTTCAGAGGCTCAAAGAGACCTTTCCCCGGGTTTATCTCTTTGCCGGCGAGCAAATGGCCAGAGAGGCCGGCACCGGAAAGGCCCTCAACATGGTGGTCTTGGGGGCCCTGGCAGGTCTTGGCATCCTGCCCTTCTCCAGGGATTCTTTCCTGGAGGCGATCCGAAAACTTGTGAAACCCAAGTTTTTAGAGGCCAATCTCAAGGCCTTTGAAGCGGGCTTTGCGGTTACCGCCTCTTCTTAAGGGATTGAAAGAGATAAAGGCCCTCTTTCGGCCCGAAGAGGGCCACCAGCCCAAAATAAAGCCCTCCGCAGAAAGAAATAACCCCCAGAGTGCCCAAAAGGAGCTTCATACCTTGAAGGAGAAAGATCTTGCCTTCTATCATATAGGCCAGGGCCCCCATCAGGAGGCTTGCGGAAATGAGCCGGATAAGACCCCTGCTAAAATCCCGCCAGTTAAGTTCCTTTATGAGATGGGAGAGAAAAAAGATTTGAAAAAGGGCCTGGGCCCAGATACCGGCACTGGTTCCCAGGGCGATGGCCCGGAACCCTAGGGACTTTACCGTAAGCCAGACCAGAAAAAGATTGATGCTTACCGAAATGAAACTCGAAATCATGGGTATTCGAGGTCGCTTAAGGGCGTAAAAAAGCGGGGTTGAGACTTTTGTAGAAGCGTAGGCGGGAAGTGCCAGGGCAAACAGAGAAAGTGCGACAGCGGTGTTAAGGGTATCCTGCGGGCCAAAGCGCCCGCGCTCAAAAAGGAGCTTAACGATGGGCCGGGAAAAGGTCAAAAGCCCAATGGCCGAAGGAAGGGCCAGGGATAAGGCCATAAGGAGACTTGAAACGTAGGTCTTTCTTAAGGCTTCAAACTCCCCGCGGGCTACCTGGGCCGAGGCCACCGGAAGCACGGCCACGGAAAGAGCCACCCCGAAAAGCCCCAGCGGAACATACATCACCCGAAAGGCATAAGAGAGCCAGGAAAGGGCTCCCTGGCCGCAATAAGAGGCAAAATAAGTATTGATAAAGACGCTTAGCTGAACTGCCGAAAGCCCGATCACCATCGGGAGCATGAGGCGGAAGATCTCCCTTACGCCGGGATCATTTAAGCCGAAGGAAAGGCGCATCCGAAAGCCTCGCCTGTAGAGGGCCGGGACCTGAAGGGCTACCTGCGCCAGGCCTCCCAGCACCACCCCGATTGCCATCCCGGCAATAGGTGGTATGTGGGTCTTTACGAGCCAGAAATAAAGAAAAACCCCGGTGCTTACCGAGACAAAATTGAAGACCGCCGAGGAAACCGCCGGCAGGAAAAAGACCCGAAAGGTGTTTAGCATTCCTGCCAGTAAGGCCGAAACACTGGCACAGAGCAGAAAGGGGAACATAATGCGGGTAAGGTTGGTGGCAAGTCTCCACTTGGCTGAAGAAGAAAAACCCGGAGCCAAGAGTTTGACCAGCAACGGAGCTAATATTTCTCCCAGAAGAACAATAGCAGAAACCAGAACCAGGATGGTCCCAAGGGCCTTCTGCGCCAGTCTCCAGGTGGCTGAAAGGCCCTTCCTTTCCTTGTAATGGCTGAAAACCGTAACAAAGGCCGAGGCCAGGGCTCCCTCGGCCAGAAGGTCTCGCAGGAGATTGGGGATCCGGTAGGCCACCACATAAGCGTCCATCTGAAAACCAGCCCCAAAAAGACCCGCCAGGACCTGTTCCCTGACAAGCCCCAGAAGCCTGCTCAAAAGCACCGCCACCGTAACGGAACGGGCCCCACGGGCTATCTTGCTCTCCGCACTCTCTGAAGCCATGTTCGTATCTTACTGGCAATCGAAAAGGAGATCATCTCTTGCCCAAAATTCCAGGTTAAATTCCCATCTCTTTCAGGGAGGTAAGGTGGAGCATCGGGCAGGGTGTTGAACTTCACCCCCCTCCTGGCGAAAGCAGGAGATGTTTTTTTAATTTGACTTTTTGGTGGGCTTTAATTATTTTCCAGCGGCGGAAGCGGAATTAGGTCAAAAGGGGGAATTATGGCCTCTGTCGTTATCGTAGGAACCCAGTGGGGAGATGAAGGAAAGGGGAAAATCGTAGATCTTCTTACGGCTCAGGCCGATGTCATTGTTCGTTTTCAGGGGGGTAATAACGCCGGCCATACGATTGTTTTTGACGGCAAAAAATTTATTTTACACCTTATCCCTTCCGGGATCTTTCACCAAGAAAAGAAGTGTCTCATCGGAAACGGAGTGGTGATCGATCCGGCGGTCCTTCTCAGCGAAATAGATAATCTCGAAAAAGAGGGCATCTCAGTTGCTCCAGGCCATCTCTACATCAGCGAGCGCGCCCATCTCATCATGCCCTATCATAAGGCCATTGATCACGGCCGGGAGGCCAAAAAGGGCAAGACTAAAATCGGCACCACCGGCCGGGGGATAGGGCCCTGCTACGAAGATAAAATAGCCCGCCGGGGGATAAAGGTAGGAGACCTCCTTGACGAAGATCTTTTCCGGGCCAAGTTGGAAGAAGTCCTTGAGGAAAAAAACTTCTATATTGAAAAATATCTCGGCGGAGAGCCCCTTTCCTTTGAGGAGATTTTCGATTCTTATCGTCGCATGGGAGAACGGCTTGCTCCCTACGTGACCAATGTTTCCATAGAGCTTGAAAAGGCCCGAAAGGAGAAGGCCAAAATCCTCTTTGAAGGGGCTCAGGGGACCCAGCTCGATATTGACCACGGGACCTATCCTTTTGTTACTTCCTCTAACACCGTGGCTGGTGGGGCCTGTCACGGGGCAGGGGTAGGGCCTACGACGATTGATTTTGTCCTGGGTATCTGTAAGGCCTACACGACGAGGGTAGGTGGGGGGCCTTTCCCTACGGAGCTCTTTGACGAAACAGGCCAGTACATGCGGGAGAAGGGAGGAGAGTATGGCTCCACCACCGGAAGACCGAGGCGCTGTGGTTGGCTTGATGGTATAGTTCTAAAAGAAGCGGTCCGTCTAAATGGTCTCTCAGCCCTTGCAATCACCAAACTTGATGTCCTCACCGGGCTTGATCCCGTAAAGGTCTGTGTGGCCTACGAACTTGACGGCCAGAGGATAGAAAATCTCCCCGGAAATATTCGGGCCGTAGAAAGACTGAAGCCCATTTACAAAGAGCTGCCGGGCTGGAAGGAAGACATTTCACAGGCAAGCCGTTTTGAGGATCTTCCGGAGAATTGTCGGCGTTACATCCGTTATTTCGAAGAATTTTCCGGGGTCCCGGTCCATATTATTTCGGTGGGGCCGGCGCGGGATCAAACCATTCTTCTCAAACACCCCTTTGTTTCCTGATAAATGAAGGAACGGGTTCTGATTGCCAACCGCGGAGAAATCGCTCTCCGTATCATGGAGGCCTGCGAAAACCTGGGGCTGGATTACGTGGCCGTTTACACCCCGGAAGACGAACAGAGCCTACACGTGAAGATTCCGCGGAAAAAGGGAAAGCCCTGTTTCAGGGTTTCAAGCTATCGGGATGCCAACGACATCCTTGCGGTCGCAGATGAGGCCAGATGCACGGCCATTCATCCGGGATACGGCTTCTTTTCAGAAGACTTTCGTTTCGCCAGAAGGGTGGTTAAGCGCAACAATCCCCTCATTTTTATTGGCCCCCGCTGGGAAGTGATCCGGGACCTGGGCCACAAATTAAATGTCAAGAAACTGGCTCACGACCTGGGAATTCCGGTTATTCCTGGCACCATTAATCCCGTTTACAACGAAATCGAGGCGGAGGCCAAGGCCGAAGAACTTTTCCTCTGGCAGGAGGAACAGGGGATCGAGCCCCCGCGTATCCTTATCAAGGCCGCAGCCGGTGGTGGGGGGATGGGGATCGAAGAAATAAACGATCTCGACATGGTGCGACCGGTCTTCCGCCGCATCCGTTCCTATGCCAAAAGGCTTTTCGGGGATGACGGGGTGGTGATTGAGGTCTGTATCAGGGATTATCATCACCTCGAAGT
Source organism: Thermodesulfobacteriales bacterium (assembly GCA_026985945.1). GTDB lineage: Bacteria > Desulfobacterota > Thermodesulfobacteria > Thermodesulfobacteriales > Thermodesulfatatoraceae > Thermodesulfatator. The sequence goes on along the minus strand of JALSPN010000086.1, from coordinate 58 downwards.
CCAGATTCTTGGAAATCAGTTCGGAGAGCTGGTCCATTTTGGGACCAGAAATTGCACC
>JALSPN010000085.1 GCA_026985945.1 Thermodesulfobacteriales bacterium | reverse complement strand
AAATCCCGCTGCACAGGCTCCCCCAGGATCAAACGAATCCCCTTACCTTCGGTGGGCAAAGAATCTTCCATAATCGCCATCTCAGGTCCTCCTTAAACTTCTAAGGAAGAATAGCCCATGCGCGGCAGACAGAAAAGTTTTTTGTGCCCTGGAAAGTGTAATTTTAAGCAAAAGAGGGTAAGCCTTCGTTCCTTTTCTTGACATCTTAGGGCTCAAAGGGCTAATTTACATGAGGTTTAAGAAATATGTATGAGGCCTTTGAACTTTCAGAACGCTACCGAAAGGTCCTTGCCATTGTAGTGGAAGATTACATTCGTTACGCAGAGCCGGTAGGCTCTCGGACGGTATCAAAGCGTCTTAAGCCCCCTCTTTCCCCGGCTACCATTCGCAATATCATGGCGGACCTTGAAGAACTGGGTTTTTTGACCCAGCCCCATGTTTCTGCCGGGCGCATCCCTACGGAAGAGGGGTTTCGTTATTATGTGGAAAACCTTCTTGAGACCGAACCTCTTCCAGAAAGTGCCAAAGAGCGTATTGAAGAGGCCTTTGAAAGCGAAGAAATAGAAGACCTTTCAGAGTTGCTGAAGATCGCTTCTCGCCTCCTTTCCCAGATGACGGGTTTCCCGGCCGTGGTTTCAGCACCCAAACTGGGTGGTGAAAGGCTTTTAAAAATTGATTTTGTCCCCCTGGGTAAAGGGCTGGTTTTAGTGGTTGCTGTCACGGAAGCGGGGACAGTGGTAAACAGGCTTTTAAAAATCCCTCCTCAGGTTTCTGCAAAGTCCCTTGAGCGCCTGGCGGAGTATCTCAATTACAAACTCCCTCGCCTCACTCTGGAGGAAGCCCGGGACGAACTTTTGCGAGAAATAGAAGCTGAAAAGAAATTTTTTGAGAACATCTTTGCAGAACTTGAAGAAAAAGATTCCCCCCGAGAACCATTCGTGGAAGGTTTGAGCAAACTTCTTGAAATACCGGAGTTTAAAGACCTTGAAAAACTCAAAGAATTATTGCGGGCCTTTGAGGAAAAGAACATCTTCCTCAAAATCATCGAACGCTGCCTTGGTGGGCAGGGGGTTCAGATCCTCATCGGGCAGGAGACGGGGCTTGGTGCTCCCAAAAATTTGAGCGCCGTGGCCTCTCCTTACTTCCACGCCAAATATCCCCTGGGAGGCCTGGCAGTCATTGGCCCCATGCGTATGAACTACTCCAAAGTAGTCCCGGTGGTGGATTATACTTCCCAGGTGGTCTCTCACCTTCTGGACAAGCTCATTCCCCGTACTTAATTTTTCCCAGGAACATAAAAAACGATAGAGGTGGTTGCTTATGAGTAAGGTGTATCACCTCTATCGTGGTGGTGTCCCTGCGAAAAAACCCGAGGAGGGGAATGACAAGATGGAAGCCAAAGGAGAAGTCAGGCAGGAAGGCCAGGAATATCCCGAGAGCCGGGAAGAACTCATTGAGCTAATAAAACAAAAAGAAGCCGAAGCCAGAGAGTATCGTGAAAAAATGCTCCGTTATGCGGCAGAGGTCGAAAATCTTAAGAAAGCCTTTAAACGTGAGAAAGAAGAATATTTCAAATACGCGCTTGAAACCTTTATGAAGGAACTTTTGCCCTTTGTGGACAACCTGGAAAGGGCCCTTGAGGCCGCCAAACAAAGCCACGATGTAAAAGCCATCGTGGAAGGTATCGAGTTGACTCTCAAGGGCTTGCTGCAAACCCTTGAGAAATTTGGGCTCAGACAATTTGAAGTGGCCATTGGCGAGGCCTTTCGTCCCGAGTTACACGAGGCCCTGGCGGTCGAAGAAACTCACGAACATCCGGAAGGGGCGGTGGTTCGCACCTTTCAGAAGGGTTACACCCTGCACGAACGGGTGATTCGCCCTGCTCTGGTAGCGGTGGCTAAAAAACCTCAAGAGAAAAAGACCCCGGAAGAAACCGGTGAAAATTCCAAAAATTCTTAAATGGAGGGTGATAGTATGAGTGAGAAGACAAACAAACCTTTAGGTATAGACCTCGGAACCACTAACTCCTGTATGGCGGTTTATGAAGGCGGGGAACCCAAAGTCATCCCCAACCAGGAGGGAACCCGCACTACCCCTTCGGTAGTGGCATTTCTTGAAGATGGCCAGATCCTGGTAGGGCAGCTGGCCAAACGGCAGGCCATTACCAACGCTGAAAATACCATCTTCGGTATCAAGCGCCTTATGGGGCGCAAGTTCAAAGATCCGGTGGTCCAGGAATGGGCCAAGCGGGTGCCTTACAAGATCGTGGAGGCCCCCAATGGGGATGCTCACGTGGAAGTGCGGGGCAAGAGATACAGCCCGCCTGAAATTTCGGCCATGATCCTTCGCAAGATCAAAGAAGACGCCCAGGAATATCTGGGCACCGAAGTGAAAGAGGCGGTTATTACGGTTCCTGCTTACTTTGATGATACCCAGCGTCAGGCCACCAAAGATGCAGGCCGCATTGCGGGGCTTAACGTGCTGCGGATTATCAACGAGCCCACGGCAGCCTGCCTTGCTTACGGGCTCGATAAAAAGAAAGAAGGGACGGTAGCGGTCTTTGACCTCGGAGGTGGCACCTTCGATATCTCCATCCTTGAGATTGGTGAAGGGGTCTTTGAAGTAAAATCCACCTCGGGAGACACCTTCCTGGGCGGTGAAGATTTCGACATGCGCATCGTGGATTACGTGGCCGAAGAGTTTAAGAAAGAGCATGGTATTGACCTGCGCCAGGATCGAATGGCCCTTCAGCGTCTTAAAGAGGCTGCCGAAAAGGCCAAGATCGAGCTTTCAACCGTCCAGGAGACGGAAATTAACCTTCCTTTTATCACCGCTGATGCCAGCGGTCCCAAACATTTAATTATGAAGCTTACCCGGGCCAAACTCGAAAGCCTGGTAGCGGATCTTCTGGATCGTCTGGAGGAGCCCTGCCGTATAGCCATGAAAGATGCCGGCATAACGCCTCAGGACATTGACGAGGTCCTGCTGGTAGGCGGGATGACCCGTATGCCTGCGGTCCAGAGGAAGGTAAAAGAGATATTCGGCAAAGAGCCCGTAAAAGGTGTCAATCCCGACGAAGTGGTGGCCATGGGAGCTGCCATTCAGGCCGGAGTGCTCAAGGGAGAGGTCAAAGATGTCCTTCTCCTGGACGTAACTCCTCTCTCTCTCGGGATTGAAACCCTGGGTGGCGTGTTCACGGTTATCATCCCGCGGGGGACTACTATCCCGACCCGCAAGAGTCAGATCTTTACCACGGCGGCGGACAACCAGACTTCGGTTACCATCCATGTTCTGCAGGGTGAACGCCCCATGGCTAAAGACAACAAGAGTATCGCCCGTTTTGAGCTGGTAGGCATTCCTCCTGCACCGCGGGGTGTGCCACAGATTGAGGTTACCTTCGACATTGATGCGGACGGAATACTTCACGTCACAGCCAAAGATCTTGCTACCGGGAAGGAACAGTCCATCGTGGTGCAGCCTTCTTCTGGTCTCACCGAGGAAGAAATTCAGCGGATGATCAAAGAGGCCGAGGCGCATGCCGAGGAGGACCGGCGGCGCAAAGAGCTCATCGAGGCCCGCAACCAGGCGGACAGCCTCATCTACTCGGTTGAAAAATCTCTTTCTGACCTGGGAGACAAAGTTCCTGAAGACCTGCGCAAGGAAATTCAGGAAAAGATCGAAGCCCTCAAGAAGGTTATGGAGGGTGAAGATGTTCAGGCCATCCGCAAGGCCACCGAAGAGCTTACCCAGGCCTCTTACCGCATCGCGGAGATGGCCTACAAGCAGGCCCAGGCTGGCCAGGCCGGTGGTGCTGGCACGACGGGAACCACCGGAGGTGCAGGAGAAGAGAAAAAGGGCGGAGATGATGTGATCGACGCCGATTTTGAAGAAATGAAGTAGGAAAAGGCTTGAGCTTAAAAGCGGGGGTCTAAACCCCCGCTTTTTCTTTTTATGCGTGTTACTTCCGGAAAATATCGCGGTCTTTCACTTTCTGCCCCCAAAGGCCTTGATATTCGCCCCATGATGGACAAGGTCCGCAAGGCCCTTTTTGATTCCCTGGGAAATCTAGTAAAAGACGCGCGGGTGCTTGACCTCTTCTGCGGCACCGGGGCCCTGGGGATTGAGGCCCTTTCGCGTGGGGCCAAAAAGGTAGTCTTTGTGGATCACAGTTTGAAAGCCCTCTCGCTGGTAAAAGAAAATCTTAAGCGCCTGGACGGAGAAGAAACCATCCGTATCATTAAGCTTGAACTCCCTCGAGGGCTTGAAAAATTAGAAGGAACTTTTGACCTGATCTTTATCACGCCGCCTTATGGCAGGGGACTGGCCCGCCGCACACTTCTTGAACTTTCACCAAAGCTTATTAACGAAGAGGCTGTGGTAATAGTGGAAGAGATGGCCGGAGAGGACCTTCCCCCTGAAACTTCCCTCTTGACCAGATTCAGGCAAAAACGCTACGGTCAAACGGAGCTCCATTTCTACCGGAGGGGAGAATGAGCGAGTCTCTTGCGGTTTACCCCGGCACCTTTGATCCTATCACCAACGGGCACATCGACCTCATCAAAAGGGCCCTTCGCATTTTTGACCGTCTTATCATCGCAATTGGTGAAAACCCGGCCAAAAAACCCCTTTTTAGCCTGGAAGAAAGGCTTGAGATGGTAAAAGAGGCCGTTTCCGACTTTCCCTGTCGAGAGCGAATCGAAGTGGCCAGTTTTTCGGGGCTCCTGGTGGACTTTGCCACCCAAAAGGGTGCTAAGGTTATCGTAAGGGGCCTGCGGGCGGTTTCAGACTTTGAATATGAATTTCAGCTGGCCTTAATGAACCGGCGCCTGAACCGCCAGATAGACACTATCTTTCTAATGCCGGGGTTCAAGTGGATATTTATTAGCTCTACCATCGTAAAAGAAGCGGCTCGTTTCGGAGGAGACGTCTCCGGCCTGGTGCCACCCAATGTAGAGGAGCGTTTGCGTGAAAAATTTGCTCGTTAGTCTGCTATTTGTCTTTCTTGTGATTAGCCCTGTTTCCGCTCAGGAGGTCGTCCTCAAATATAAAGTTTCCTGGCTTGGCCTTACCGCCGGTAAGATCAAATTCGTAATCCAGAAAGAGGGGCCTCTTATCAAACTGCGGGCCAGGTCCAAAACTATAGGGGTGGTCAAGCTCTTCTTCCCTTTCAAATCCGAGTGGACAACCTGGATTGACAAAAATGGCTATCCTGTAAAAAGCCGCATCTGGCGCAAGAGACGAGGGAAAGAGGTCCTCAAAGAATATATTTACGATCAAAAAAGAGGCCAGGTCATCCGCTTTAAAAAAGGGAAACGAAGTGTTTATAAGCTCAAACATTTCCCTGTCCACGATGAACTTTCCGCCTTTTACGCCACCATGAACCTGAAGCTTACCAGACCGGGAGAAAAACATCTTTTCTGGGTCTTTGCCCGTAAAAAAGACAACCCGGCCATCCTGCGTTATCTCAAACAGGAAGAAGTAAATACCAAATGCGGCCTTTTACCGGCCCAAAAACTGGAGGTTGAATTCGGCTTCGAAAGCGAACTTATCAAGCGGTCCAAAAAGGCCTTTCTCTGGAAAACCAAAAATCTAGTCGTCAAAAGTCAGGGAGAATTGGCCATCGGGCATGTAACAGGACAGCTAATAAATCTCGATTGTCAGGAGGTCAGACCATGAGATTTCCGCGCACCACTTTGGTAGATTTTGCCCGCAGGGCTGCTGGCTCCGGGCTCCTTGTCGGCCCTGAAGGCAATCTCTCCCTCAAAGTAAAAGATCAGATTTTTATTACCCCTTCAGGGGTCTCCAAAGAAGAGCTGCGTCCGGAAGACATTGCGGTTCTAGACAGAGAGGGGAATCTCCTCGAAGGGAAAAACCCTTCCTCTGAGAGCAAGATGCATCTTGCCATCTATCAAGCAAGAGAAGGCCTCTCTGCCATCATACACGCTCATCCTCCCTACACTCTGGCTCTTTATCTGGCAGGGGAAGACTTTTCCCAATTTTATCTCCCTGAGGCCCGCATTTACCTGAAGAAGGTCACAAAAGTTCCCCTTCTTCCCCCGGGCTCTGAAGAACTGGCCGCCCGGGTTTCGGAAGCAGCCAAAGAGGCCCAGGTGATCATCTTAAGTGGTCACGGCGCTGTTACCCTAGGGAAAAACCTGACCGAAGCCTTCAACCTCATGTTGATCCTTGAGAAAGTTTCGCAGGTAACATGGCTGGCAAAAAATTTGAGAAAAGACCTTGAACCCCTTTCTTAGGGTTTATTTGGCCAGAAGACAAGAAATCCTTTCTTCCAGAAAGAAAAGGGCCCGGGCCTCTTCTTCAAGACTATGTTGAATGAGGGCGATTTTTTTCGTTCCCAGAAAGGCTGCTAGCTCTGGACAGATAAAATTTCGGCAGATCAGAGGCCGGATACGAAGGAGACAGCCCTCTTTCCCGAGGAAGTAACAGCCTTTTTCAAAGGTCCTTTGTGTAGGAAGCTCTACTCCACAGATGAGATTCGCCAGCAGGAGCCGGTCATCACAGTGAAATTCCATATCCTCTCCGCAACAGGAGCGCTTTTCCCGGCCACAGCGGGCACAAAAGGCCTCGCCCCCCGTCTCTTTCATTACCTTCTGGGCCTTTTCGAAGGCCCTTTGATGGGAAATTAAAAGGTGTTTCAGTTCCTGGTCTTCCGTCAGGGTTTTGCGGTGCGCTTTCCAGAGCCTTCGGAGCAGATCCAGCTTCTGGGTTAGAAGATCCCTAGAAGTCACTAACAGGGAGGCCCTTTGTCAGGATGAATTTCAAAAAATACCGTTCCAGTAAGGATTTTGGGGTGAAAATAGGTAGATTTATGGGGCATAATAAGACCAGCGTTGGCCACCTGCTCAAGGGCTGACAAAGGCGTAGGAGAAAGCAAAAAGCCCCACCAACCCTCCTGAGAATGGTGACGGACAAGATCTACCCAGGGGGTATAAATTAGCCGGCCTTTCTCTTTTAGCTCGGCCTCTGAAAAACCAAAGGCCTCTTTCAAAAGCCGGGTGAAAACCGCCACAGGTAAAAGACCTACTTTGGAAAGATCACTTTCCTTCCAGCCCTTCAAGATTTCTTCGGCAAGAGAAAAACGTAAAACTTCATCCTGATGCAACAAGATGAAACTTGAAGGGGGCAATTTTGCGAGATCTTCTTGCGGGGGAAGGTTAGCCAATCTTTCTGTTTTTCCAAATCTTGCAAGCCGGTTAAGGATTTCTTCACGAGGAAAAGGAAGCTTCAAGAGACGATGAGTGGGAAGGACCAAAAGTCCCGGTTCTTCAAAGGGGCAAAGATACATCATCATGTAATGGAAACAGCGGGGAGGTTCCTTGCCGTAAAGCCTTTCCATCTCGGCCATGAAGCGTAAGGCAGTAGTATAACGATGATGACCGTCGGCAATATAGAGAAGCTCTCTGGAAAAAATTTGCTGGACCTCTGCCAGAACCCTGGGGGAAGTCACCCTCGAAAGCTCGTGGACTTCTTCATTTTGTTCTACTCTGAAAAGAAAAGAGGCCTCTTCTTCAAGAATATTTAAGCTTTCTAAGGCCTTATCGTGGTAGAGACAAAAAATCTGGCTAAACTGCGCCTTGGTGGCCCGAAGAAGTTGTAAGCGGTCTTCCGTAACCCGGTCAAAGGTTTTTTCGTGAGGAAGGATCTTTCGACTTTGCCAGGGGGCCAGACGAACCAGGGCAATAATTCCCCGCCGTTTCAAGAATTGCCCCTGCCAGGGAAAACGCAGGCAATAGAGATAAAGAGCTGGTTTTTCCTCTTTAATAAGTATGCCTTCCTGGCGCCATCTATCCCAGTATTTTTGGGCGCGCGTGTAGCGGTTCTCAGAGGCGGTGTCTGTTTCGTAGGTGGCTCCAAGCTCAAGATGGAATACATTGTAAGGGCTTCGGGAAAGATAGGATTTTTGTTCTTCCGGCGTCACCACATCATAAGGGGGAGCCAGCACGTCTTTCAGAGGAACGCGCTCAGGATTATAACGCCAGCCTCGAAAGGGTTTTATCTCAACCATGGCCGCTCGTTAGCTACTATAGCTTTGAAAAGGCGTCAACCGGTGAAAGTTGACCTCACCTTACCAAAAAGCCCGGCTTTAGAAACACCATAGGGAAGATCCAGACTATTCGTAGTGTTATAAGGGAAAAACCTTAACCTTTAAAGAAGAAGATTTTTCAATTCTTCCAGGGAAAGGGAAGGAGTGCCTGTATCTGAAAGGATTTCTTCCCCTAGTTTCCTCTTTTTCTGGTGTAGCTCTATGACTTTTTCCTCAACGGTATCTTTTATTACCAGACGATAGACCGTAACCGGCCGACTCTGGCCGATACGGTGGGCTCGATCCGCCGCCTGATCCTCCACCGCGGGGTTCCACCAGGGATCGGTGAGAATGACATAATCTGCAGCGGTAAGGTTAAGCCCTACTCCACCGGCTTTAAGAGAAAGGAGAAATACCGGGGCTTCTTCCTGCTGAAAACGTCTTACCAGCTCCTCCCTCTTGCGGGCTGAAAGACTCCCCTCAAGGAGAAAGTAAGGTATTCCCTTTCTGGAAAGGGCTTCTTCTATAAGGTGCAGATACTTTACGAATTGGCTAAAAATCAGGACCTTGTGTCCCCCGGAAAGGATCTCTTCCAGCAGATCAACCAGGGCCGAAAGTTTGGTTTCAGGGATCGAAAGGGAGGAATCTATAAGTCGCGGGCTACAGCATGTCTGCCGTAATCTCAAAAGTTGCGTGAGGACTTCCAGCCGTGCTGCCGGATTTTCGCTGACATTTTCCAGACTACGCAGGGCCTGGAGACGCAAATTTTCGTAAAGTTCTCGTTCCTGAGGAGAGAATTTCAGCCGCAAGACGGTTTCTGTGCGCGGTGGAAGCTCTTTAAGCACTTCCGTCTTGAGGCGCCTCAGGATAAAAGGACGCAGAAGTCTTTTCAGCCGCCTGCGAGCCTCCCCATCATCTGATTTTTCGATGGGCAAGACAAACCGACGCCTGAAATCCTCGAGGCTTCCGAGTAACCCGGGCTGAAGAAAACGAAAGATAGTCCAGAGTTCTTCAAGTCGATTTTCAATAGGGGTTCCGGTAGTGGCCAGACGAAAGCGGGCTTTTAGTTTCAGGGCGTGACGGGCCCTTTTGGTGCGGTAATTTTTGATGTGTTGCGCTTCGTCAAGAACTACCACGTTCCAGTCTGTCCTGGCTAAAAGACGGGCCGTTTCCTCCTGCTGAAGAAGGCCGTAAGAAACCAGAACTACTTGAGCGGGTTGTAAGCCGGAAAGGGCCTTTTCTCTCTCTTCTATTTCCCCGAGAGGGATGACCTCCAGGGCAGGGGCAAAGCGCCTTATCTCTTCCTGCCAGACCGAAAGCACCGAGGCCGGAGCAACCACCAGCGAAGGACCGTTTGGAGCCACAGAAAGAAGAAGAGCAAGGGTCTGGATGGTCTTCCCGAGGCCCATATCATCGGCAAGACATCCTCCGAGACCGGCCTCATAAAGCCTCCGCAGCCAGACAAATCCTTCTTCCTGATAGGGGCGTAGCCTGGTTTTAATCCCTGTGGGGACATCTGGTTTCAGGGATAAGGCCTTTTCCAGCTTCTGGCGAAATTCCTCCCACTCTCTGTCTCCTTTGAAAGGACATATTCCCTCTTTAGCAAGGAGATAGGCCCTTAAAGGGTGGAGACGAACCTGCCCGCCCTTGATCTCAGCAAGCTCTGCCAGCTCCCGCAGGCGCCGGTAAAGATTTTCTCGCAGGGCAAGAAAACGCTTTTCGGTTATGGGGATAAAACGGGAAGGCTTTTTGGGGAAGCGTCTCAAAATTTCTGAAAAACTAACTTCTCCATCAAGAATTTTTGCGGGAGTATCGACCTCCAGCCAGTCAGAGAGACTCTTTCCGGTAAGAGGTATATCATCAGGGGCAGAAACTACCGTAAAAGGGCGGCCTTCAGGCCAGAAGAGTAAATAATCTTCTGAAGGTAACCTTTCAAGAACTTCCAAAAGATTAAGGGCTGTCTCAAGGTCTGGAGCCCGCCACTGAGCAGCCTCAAAAGCTTCCAGCCCTTTAAGATTTTCGAGAGCCTTTCCCAGCTTCTCGAAAAGTAATCTTTCACGCTTCAAATCCCTTAGAGTGGTAAGGAGCTTCCCTTCAAGACGGGCCGTAGATCTTTTTGGGCCTTCTGCGGGGAGAAAAGAGGGCCCTTTGGGCCCTAAAGGCCTGGCTCGGACCGTAAGCTCAAGCCCCTCCCCTGCCGGTCGCAAAATGAGATGGAGAGGCCTTTCGGGAGGGACCTCGCAGGCCTCTTCAGGTTGCAGATCAGAATTCAGAAAAAATTTCTCTGATAAAGAAGAAAGAATTTCCTTTAAATCTCCCTCCGCCTCTTTCGGGAAAAAGAGTCCCTTTTTCCCCAGAATATCGGAAAGGGACCGTAGCTCCGGGGTAATGCGAACAACTTTGATCTTCGTTCCCTCCCGGAGCAGATAAATACGGGTGGAAGAACTACTGGGCACATAGGGGTCAACAAGGAGCCTCAGCCCTTTCTTTTCTTCCCGAAGAATCACTTCCGGCAGAGTTTCTACGAGTTCAAGCGGTGTAAAAGTCTTGGCCTCAAACACCCTTGGATGCCCCACCAGAGCTAAAAAGACCTCGGGCTCAAAAATATAATCATAGCCCCCGTAGTATTCTTCCTTCTTTATATAAGCCAGCACCCGTTCGTCTTCAGAAGAGATAGGATCGTAATCCCTTTCAAAGAGCCTCTTGAGAGATACACGGCGCCCTTTACTCCACGAACCATCTTTCTTTCTTTTTTGTTCGAGGGGGGTGATTTGCTGGTTTTCAAAATCAAGGACCCATACGAGACGCCTTTTCTCCTCTCCAAAGTTCCCCTCCTGTAGCAATTGCCTGAGATTTTCAAGGTCCCGCTTCCAGGAAGGGCTTGAGGAAGATCCCTTAAAAAGAAGCCCCCTTTCTTCAAGCCAATCCCGGGCCTCCTGATCTCCGAGGACGGCCAAAGTGCGGGCTATTTCCGCCGCCCAGAAAAGGAGACCTTCCCTTTCATAAATTTCCTGAAAAAATCTCAAACTTTCCAGGAAGACTTCGGAAAACTCATCTTCGGAATCTTCATCAAAGGCCTGAAGTTTTCCCTCCAGAATCCAGGCACAAAAAAGGTGATCTATAGGACTTCGCGGAGAAAGAAAAACTTCACTCCCTTTATGACGAAGATACTTGAGATATTCGCGGAGCATGGTTTTAGATAAAAGGGGTTCTTCTTTGATAAGCTTTTTTAGATAAATAATAGCTTCTTTACGAAGGCTTCTTCCCCCGGCAAGCAGAATCCTGGCCAGAAAAACGCCCCATATCCCGAGTTTCAGGGGATATTTTGTTTTTGATCCTGCCCGAAAGAGGCTTAAAGAAAGATCGGCCTTCTCCAGGGCCAGCCCGATATTTCCCTGGTAATAAAGACAAAGGGCTTCAAGAAAGCTAAAGATCCAGTCCTTTTGTGTCTTTTCAACCCAGAAGAGGGCTTCTTCTGTCTGGCCTAAAAAAAGGGCCCAGAGGGCCATCTCTAGGGTTGAAGATACTTTGCTGTCCTTTCCGAGATGCTTTTTAAAAACAGAAAAGAGTTTGGAGGGAGAAACGAAAAATTCCTGGCAAATTCCCTTTTTAAGGATCTCTCCAGCCATTAGCATCAGGTCTTTGGAAGAGAACTCCTTAATATAGCCTTTTTCCAGGGCCTCCAAGAAAAGTTTTTGCACTCTTTCAAGACAAAGCTTTCTTTCCGGCAACCGTTTTTCCACAAAAAAGGAAAGGATTTGAGCCAACCAGGAAGCACAATACAAAGAAGAATATTCTTCCAGGAAATCCAGGCGACGTTTTAGATCCTCTTCAGAGCTTTTGAAAATAATAGAAACGGCAAGGTCCGGGGGGACTTCGTAGCCTAGATATTTACGTTCGATCCCGTGTGTCTTTAAGAAGCTCCTCACCGCCTTTTGAGCCAGATTTTGAGAGACAGGGACATAAAACCCCTCCTGCTCCAATCTCTTCTGAGCACTTAAAGCGATGAGCTCCGGATAATCTTTTTGATTGAAGGGCGGAGAAAGAGAAAGCCAGAAAGCGGCTTCTTCAAAAAGGATTTCATCGCGTTTATTACTCTCCGGTAAAGGGGGCTCCAGTAACTTCTTCTGAGAAAATCTTTTAAAATTTTTGGTTTGTAATTGGCGGGCAATACTTTCAAAAATCGCTTCTAAACGCTTTTTAGACACCTATTCTTATCCTTTAAACTTTTTCTTGCTTTATCAAAAAGCCCGACTTAATTTAAAACTAACCTCGCAAAAATTCAAAAGCCAACATACCGGGAGGAGAAGATGGATCTTCAGCAGGCCCTTTATGTTGCCGGAATTGCCGCCGGAGTCTCGGTCGCAGTACTGGTCTTTTATCTTATTGGATTCCTGGGCCGTTTAAAAAACACCCTGGCTGAGGTAGATAAGAGCCTTTCAGAGATCCGCACCGTGGTCATGGATCTTGATGTAGAGATAAAGCCCGTCATCAGCAGCACCCAGCAAACCCTTGATAACGTTAGCAATCTTTCTCAAAGACTTGAACGCCTCCTGGAAGATCTCTCTCCTCTACCCCCGGCAGCCAAAGAACTGCTTGAGACCTTTCAGGAAATTTTCCGGGATCTTTCAGACGAAATAAAACAAACCCTTGAAAAAGTTAACGCCCTTCTTGAAGAGACTACCGGAAAGGTCCAAAAAGATGTCCCTGAAGTTTTAGGAGAGGTAGAAAAGCTCCTGCAGCATTTAAACACCATAGTGGAAGACCTTAAGGCCAAGATCGCCAAGACCAATCAAATTTTTGAAGCGGTTGAGGAAACTGGAAGGGCAACCAAAGTCGTAGCAGAAGTCATTTCTAAAAACGTGGCCGAAGCGGCCATTGAGGTGGCTGCCGTGGCCAGAGGTTTGCAGGTAGCACTCAAAACCCTGAAAAGAAGATTACCGATAGGAGGTGAAACCTTATGATGGAAGAAAAAAAATTTTCGTTCTCTACCGTGGCTTTTTCTTTTGTCCTGGGAGGGCTGGTTGGTGCTGGAATAGCTCTTCTTTTGGCTCCTAAAAGCGGTCGCGAAATAAGGGAAACTCTGAAAGACACTACCGAGGAATTGCGCGAAAAGGCCCGTCTGGCGGCAGAAGAAGCCCGGTTGCGTCTGGTCAACACCAAAGAAGAACTGGAAGAAAAAGTCGAACTGGCCAAATGCCGCCTGGAAGAGAAAACCGAAGAGCTAAAAGAAGAACTCAAGGAAAAGGCTGACGAAGTCATTTACAAGGGTAAGGATCTCCTTGAAGAAAAAACGGCAACCTTGAAAGAGGCTATCGAAGCCGGCAAAGAGGCCATGGAAAAAGAAAAGGAGCGTCTTCTGGCCAAGATCCGCAAAGAAGAAGGCGAAGAGGCTTAAACATTTCTGGCGGCCCAGCCCAGTTTGACCCTCAAGATCTCAAAGTAATCCCGCGTCGGTGAGCGCACCAGTTTGAGCGCTCCCGGCGCTTTTTTGATCTTTATCTCTTCCCCCAGAGAAACGGTCCGATTTATATAACCATCTACAATGAGATGGACTTCTTCCGCCCTGTAAAGGAGCGAGGCCCTTATTTCTTTCTGAGGAGGAATAACGATAGGCCTGGCACTCAGCATAAAAGGGCAGATCGGGGTAAGGATAAGAGAATCGCTTTGAGGATGAACGATAGGCCCCCCGGCAGAAAGATTGTAAGCGGTTGATCCGGTGGGGGTGGAAATAATGAGGCCGTCTCCATGATAGATGGTCAAAAGTCTGGAACCATACTCCACCTTGAGGTGAATCATATGCCCTAAAGGGCCTTTTAAAATAGCGGCCTCGTTTAAGGCCCAGAAAGTCTCTTTTTGATGATGAATCTCAAGGAGGATTCTCTCTTCGATTTTACATTTCCCCCGGGCAAAATCTTCGAAGACCTCTTCGACTTCTTCCTCGGTAATCTCGGTAAGGAACCCGAGCTTGCCCAGATTGACCCCCAGAAGAGGAACCCCCAGACGATAGGCCAGGGGAGCGGAACGCAAAAGGGTTCCGTCTCCCCCGAGAACAACAATCCCCCGCACGTCCTCATCTTCGCGAGGCTTTCTGATGATCGAAAAACCACGATCCAGAAAGTGCCTCTTCAGGGCATCTTTAATCCTTTCCGGAATATTGGCCCCCTGTTTGACGACGAGAAGGATCGCTGGCATAGTTCTTAGAGCTATTTTTAGCCTAAAGTAGGCCAAAAATAAACGGATTTTTCTCTTTTTCCCGGCGGAGGGGCTTTGACCGTTAGA
>JALSPN010000084.1 GCA_026985945.1 Thermodesulfobacteriales bacterium | reverse complement strand
CAGACACTTCAAGGTGTTCGGAGACCGTTCTGTGCACTACGGGCCTTTTGATTGCGGCTCTTCCTTCTTTAAAGAAGGAAGAGCTTCTTCAAACTCATGTTGCTCTTGAGGACAATTTCATGGAATTCAGGGAAAAGATTCGGGCCTTCCTGGGCAATTCTTTAACGGCTTTGGGAATAGAGACCCTCCAGGTCAACCTGGGTTATAGGTGTAACCTGGCCTGCAGGCATTGCCATCTTCAGGCCGGCCCGAGAAGAACGGAAATGATGACCCTTGAGACCGTGAAAGAAGTCCTGCGGGTAATTGAAAAACATGAAATTCCAACTCTTGACATCACAGGCGGCTCCCCGGAGCTTAATCCTCACTTTCGTTATCTGGTCGAAAAGGCCCGGGATTTCGGCGCCAGAGTGATGGTGCGCACCAATTTGACCACTTTTTTCGAAGAGGGGCTTAAGGATCTTCCCCACTTTTTTAAGGCCAATGGGGTGGAAGTTATTGCTTCTTTGCCCTGTTATCAGAAGGAGAATGTGGACCGGGTAAGGGGCAAGGGTGTCTTCCGGAAAATTTTTCAGGCCCTCAAAATTTTGAATGAACTGGGTTACGGAGAAGAGGGTTCGGATCTGAAACTTCACCTCGTTTTTAACCCTCAGGGGCCTTCTTTACCGCCGCCTCAATGTAGTCTGGAAAAAACATACAAGGAAGAATTGAAAAAGCGATACGGTATAACCTTCAATCGGCTCTATACCATCACTAACATGCCCCTGGGGCGTTTTGGGGAAACTTTAAAGAAAACCGGCTCCCTTGAAGAATACAAAAGGGTCCTGATTTCTGCTTTCAATCCTGATACTCTGGACGGGCTCATGTGTCGGCATTTGATAAGTGTTGGCTGGGATGGGAGACTCTACGACTGTGATTTCAACCAGGCCCTAGGCCTTTCTCTTCTTAAGCGTTATCCCCGGCATATTAGAGATTTCGACTTTGCCGTTCTTTCCCGGAGGGAAATTGCGGTGGGGGAACATTGTTTTGGCTGCACAGCCGGGCCTGGTTCTTCCTGTAAAGGGGTTTTAATCTCTTCCTGATAAGATGGTCGAGAAAAGGGCCCTTATTATCTTTTCAAAAGTGCCCCGGAAGGGGCTGGTAAAACGGAGGCTTGCGGCTCAAATCGGCACTGAAAGGGCCTTTTATTATTTTTCTCTCCTCTTCAGAAAGACTCTGAACGAGGCCTTTTTTCTTGCAGCCCGAAAATTTCTTTATCTCTGGCCGGAAGATTGGACACCGGAAGAGCTGTCTCCCTTCTCTGATCTGATAGGTGCTTTTACCCTGAAAAGTCAGTCCGGGGCGGACCTGGGCGAGCGTATGCTCCAGGCCCTGAAAGAGGTCATGGGACAGGGTTTCCAGAAAGTCCTTCTTGTGGGAGCCGACATCCCCTTCCTTTCCAGAGAGATTCTGGAGGAAGCTTTTTCGGCACTCCAATCGAAAGAAATGGTGCTCGGGCCAGCTGAAGATGGCGGTTATTACCTTATAGGATTCAGGAGAGAAACTTCCGGGTGGGAAGCCCTTTTTGAGGGTATTCCCTGGGGAGGGGCAGAAGTTTTTGAAAAAACCCTTAAAAAGGCCAGGCTCATAGGGGTAAGTATTCACTTATTGCCTCCCCTTTTTGATGTGGATACGGCCGAAGACCTCTCCAGAATAGAAAATTTTCTCAAATTTCCTCCACCAGTGGCTTTGTAGAGCTATTTTATCTTGAAGACCGCCGGGATGGTTAAAGTTTTTCCCGGGGCCGGCAGGGGACTGGCCTTCTTAAGAGTGGCCTCCACCGCCTCGTCAAAAAGGGCCTCTCCAGAGCGCCTGATAAACCGGTAGGAAAGAAGTTCCCCATTCGGGGCAATGGTAAGTTCAACCTCGGCGGAAAGATCCGTCCGGTCCTTGAGCACTTCTGGAACTGCCCAGAAGGACTTGAGATGGGCCATAAGTCTTTGCGCAAACCTTTCCGGAAGTCCCGTCCCTAAGGAAAGCTCCCCGGCCGTTTGAGACTTTTTAAGTTGTGCGAGTTTCTGCTGGAGTTTTCTTTCTTCAAGACGGCTTTTTAAGGCGGCAAGTCTTTCCCTGAGGCGTGCTTCTTCTCTCCGGGAAAGCGTGGGAGTTTTTCGGGAAGAAGGCCTCTTGGGCCGTAAAGCCTTCTTTAGGGCCCTTGAGACCCTTTTTTCCGGAGGCTTTTTTCTTGCAACCCTCTTCGAGGTAAGACTTTTCGAAGAGGCCCTTTTGGGTGGGACCGATCTTTTCCTTAAAGACTTGAGAGGAGTTTTTTGGACAGAAGGCTTCTTAAGGGAAGAAGCTTTGGTTGTAATCTCGGGTGGGGAGACACTTGTGAGTTTTAATCGTATTACCTTCCAAGGGGTGGGTTTTGGTCTTTCAAGCCAGATAAGGGCTGCTGCCAGGAAGAAGTGGAGGGAAAGGGATAACAAAAAAGCCCTTTTAAAGGTGCTCATGACTTTTCTGGTCTGGTCAGAAGGCCAACCTCTTCAAAACCTGCGGCCTGAATTTCAGCAAGGACTTTCGCCACCCTGCCGTAAGGGCAGCGGCGGTCCGCTTTGAGCTGGATTTCCCGCACCAGCCGGCCCCTTCTGGCCTCCCGCAACCAGACCCCAAGCGACTTTAAGCTGAATTCTTTCTGGTTGATAAAAATGCGTCCGGAAGCATCGATTACTATCACCAGGGGCTTTTTTTCTTCCAGTTTTCCGGCCTTGGTTTCCGGAAGATTGACTTCCAGGCCGGTGGAGAGCATGGGGGCTGTAATCATAAAAATGATCAAAAGAACCAGCATTACATCTACCAGAGGGGTGACGTTGATATCGGCTACCAGGCCTTTGCGAGAAGTCTTCATTCTTTTTCCCAGGAAATAATTTTTAATTCCAGGAGATCTTCGATAATTTCTGAGAGAGGGAGCCCGATTACGTTTGTTACCGAACCTTCCACTCGCTTTACCATGTAAGAAGCTATCCCCTGGATGGCGTAAGCCCCGGCTTTGTCCCAGGGCTCATCCGTTCTGAGGTAAGTAAATATTTCTTCTTCGGTAAGAGTTTTGAAAAGGACCCGTGTTTCCGCTACCCGGGTCCTTTCAAGCTCTTTTATGCGGATCACGTAAGCGGTAAACACCTGATGCCACCTTCCGGAAAGGAGCTTCAACATCCGGAAGGCCTCGTCCCAATCCCCGGGCTTCCCGAGGATTTGCCCTTCACAAACCACTACCGTATCCGCTGCCAGCACGGCCTTCTGAGGCCCCTTCTCGGAAAAAATTTCCCGGGCTTTAGCCCTGGCAAGCTTAAGAGCATAAGTGGAAGGATCTTCTCCCGCAGGTGGGGGCTCTTCTGTCCGGGCCGGGCAAACTTCAAATTCAATACCCAGGCGTTCCAGAAGCTCCCGTCGCCTGGGGCTCCTGGAGGCCAGAACCAGCGGGACTAAAGTCCGAAAAATTCTTCGGCGTTTTGGGTAGTTTTTAGAGCACATTCCTCAAGGGTTATGCCCTTTACTTCTGCAACTTTTTCTGCCACATAGCGGACGAAGGCGGGTTCGTTTCGTTTGCCCCTGAAAGGTACCGGGGTCAAAAAGGGGCAGTCGGTTTCCAGCATGAGCCTTTCCAGCGGCACATAACGCACTACTTCGCGAATGTTTTTGGCTTTGGAAAAGGTTACGATGCCCGTAACAGAAATATAACCACCCAGGTCAAGTATCAGACGGGCCTCAGAGACA
>JALSPN010000083.1 GCA_026985945.1 Thermodesulfobacteriales bacterium | reverse complement strand
GGTCAAGTCCACACTGGTGGTGGTGCTGACGGGGCTCTTTTCCGGCATGGTGCTGGCCCTTGAAGGTTATTACGGTTTTCGAAAGTTTGGCGGAGAAAGCCTTCTTGGGGCCACGGTAGCCCTTTCTCTGGTGCGGGAGTTAGGACCGGTGCTCACGGGCCTTATGGTTACCGCACGTGCCGGTTCTGCCATGGCAGCGGAAATCGGCACCATGCGGGTAACCGAACAAATAGACGCCCTCCAGGCCATGGCGGTAGATCCGGTTCACTATCTGGTAGTTCCCCGCTTCTGGGCAGCGGTTTTAATGGTCCCTCTCCTTACGGTTTTTGCGGATCTCGTGGGTATCGGAGGAGGCTATTTTGTAGGAGTGATACTTCTTCACATCGATGCCGGGGTTTTCGTAAACAAGATGAAAGAACTGGTAGAACTTGTAGATATCACAAACGGCCTTTATAAGGCCTTTGTTTTTGGGGGCATTTTGGCCATCGTGGGCTGTTTTAAAGGATATAACACCCGCGGAGGGGCTGAAGGAGTGGGAAGAGCGACCACTGAGGCCGTAGTAATCTCTTCGATCAGTATTTTGATTGCAGATTACATCCTTACTTCGCTCCTTTTTGATTAGAGGCTGGCGATGATAAAGATTATTGACCTGCACAAATCTTTCGGAGAGCAGAAGGTCTTAAAAGGGGTCAATCTGGAAATTCCGAAAGGAAAGATTACCTTCATTATGGGAAGAAGTGGCACGGGGAAAAGTGTCCTCCTGAAGCATATTATCGGGCTGCTTTTTCCAGACAGTGGCCGCATCCTGATTGATGGTCAGGATATCACCCGGATGAGCGAAAAAGAGCTCATGCGTCTTCGCAAACGCTTTGGGATGCTTTTTCAGGAAGGTGCCCTCTTTGATTCTCTTACCGTGGGTGAAAACGTGGCCTTTCCTTTACGGGAGCACGCAAACCTTTCAGAGAAGGAAATCCGGGCGCGGGTGGAAGCCAAACTCTCCCAGGTGGGCCTTCTTGAGGCCATAGACAAAATGCCCTCTGAGCTTTCAGGTGGTATGAAAAAGAGGGCCGCTCTGGCCCGGGCCCTGGCCCTTGATCCCGAAATAGTCCTTTTTGATGAGCCCACCACCGGCCTTGACCCTCTCATGCAGGAAAGTATTGCGAGACTCATCAAAGATGCCCAGCAAAGGCATAATCTTACCTGTGTGGTAATCAGCCACGATGTCCCGGTGGCTTTTGCTATTGCAGACAAAATCGCCTTTTTGCACGAAGGGGTGGTCATTGAAGAAGGGCCACCTGAGAAAATAGAAAGATCCGATAACCCCTTTGTCAGGAAATTTATCACCGCTTTGCCAACCGGGTGTAAGGAGGAACGAAAATGAGGAGAAAAGATCGAGGCCTTGAGATCAAAGTAGGGCTTTTTGTTCTGGTTGCCCTTCTGGCCCTGGCCTACCTCAGCCTTCAGCTGGGGGAGGAAAAGATTTCCACCAAAAAGGGGTATCCCGTAAAAGCTGTCTTTGAAAACGTCTCTGGCCTGGTAGAGGGAGCCCGGGTGGAGATGGCAGGCGTGGAAATCGGCCGCGTTTCCCGTATCGCTCTTGCGGATGGAAAGGCCCTGGTGGAGATGCGGATCTACGAAGGTGTTAAGATTGCCGAAGATGCGGTTGCTATGGTGCGGACGAAGGGTGTTTTGGGAGATCGTTACGTGGAAATTCGCCAGGGGAAAAGCCCCAAGCCCCTGCCTCCCGGTGGAATGATTGCCAAAACTGTCTCTCCCGTGGATCTGGATCAGGTTTTGGCTGAGGTGGGACCTGCAATCCAGGACCTCCGGGATATTACCGCCGGGCTCAAGGAGCTTTTGGGCTCTGAGGAAGGGAAAAACAATTTCAAACAAATGGTGGTTAACATCAAAGATGCGGCGGCAGCCTTTAAAGAAGTGGGGGAAAAGCTTGCCCGCGGAGAGGGTACTTTAGGGAAACTCCTTACAGATGAGACTCTCTACGTTAAGATTGAAAATCTGGCAAATAACCTCAATCAGGTAGCATTAAAACTCAACAAAGGCCAGGGAACCCTTGGAAAACTTATAAATGACGAAGAACTTTACGCCGATCTCAAGCAGACCATCTCCACTATTAATGAGGCTTCAGCAACTCTCAATACCATTGCCAAAAAGGTTGAAAAAGGAGAAGGCACGCTAGGGAAACTCATCACCGATGAGGAACTTTATGCCAAACTCAACGAAACCTTTGATTCTTTAAGTAAGATTGCTCAGAAGATCGAACGGGGCGAGGGAACCCTGGGTAAACTGGTAAATGATGACAGCCTTTATCTGGAAGCCAAAAAGACGCTTCGAAATGTAAACCAGGCTGCCACGGGGCTCCAGGAGCAGGTCCCGGTGACCATCCTGGGGACAGTGGGCACCATGGTTTTGCAGTAGGTGCGATTCGTGCGGAGGATTTTTTATCTCCTACTCATATTTAATCTGTGCTGGCCGGTTTCTATTCTGGCCCAGAAGGGCAGGGTACGCCACAACTGGTGGCCTCTTTTTTTCTTTCAGGAATCCCGGGACGGCTCGGTTAGAGAGCTTCAGCTCTTCGGGCCTTTTTATTACTCTTACGAGACCAGATTTGAAAGCGGGGCTGCTTTCCGCCCTCTTTTGGCGGTAGTAGAACGCAAAAATACCCGGGATGTCTTTTTCTTAAGCCCTCTGGGGCATTATCAGAAAGAGCCTGATTCCTCCCGTTTCCGTTTAATCCCTCTCTGGGCACGTAATTCTGATGCCGAAGAGAACAGAAGGCATCATAACTTTGGGCTTAGTTTCTGGGGAAAATCTGAGAAGGGAGAAAAATACTGGGGTATTTTCCCTTTCTATGGTCGCCTGCTTGATTGGAACGGAAAAGACGAAGTGCGTTTTTATCTCTGGCCAATTCGGGTGAGATCCCGTTTTGAGGGCAATGTATCAAGCACCTGGTTCTGGCCAATTTACAACCGCACGGATGGTCCAACCTTCTACGAACGGAAGTTCTGGCCCTTTTATAGCCGCAAGATCAAGAAAGACGCCTTTGATCGCAGCTTTTTCCTCTGGCCTTTCTTCTGGCACGAAGAATTTTACCTTGCCGAAGGAAAGACCACCCGTGACATGTTTCTCCCCTTCTGGGTAGAGGAAAGGGGGCCTGTTCACCAGCGCTTCATCTTCCTCTGGCCCTTCTTTCGCCTTTACCGGGAGGAAAGGCAAGACATCACCGCCCTGGATCTCCCCTGGCCCATTTTTAAATACGGAGAAGGGAAAAAAACCGTTTATCGGGAAAGGAGATTTTGGCCCCTTCTGGGTTATAGAAAGACCGAGGAGGAGTATTCTCATTTTGTCCTCTGGCCCCTTTATACCTATCGCTTTGATGTCGTCCGGCATCGGGAGCTTGAATGGAGGCGGGAGACCAGGACTTTTCTTCTCTTTACCCGTTTTGAACGGGTACGAGATAAAAGAGGGCATCTTAAGTATCAGTTTTCCCGCGTCTGGCCCCTGGGGGAGCAGATAAAACGTGACGATGGCTTTGAACTCTTTTTCTTTCCCGCCATTCTGCCCTTTCATTCAGAGGGAGTGGATCGCACTATTGCTCCTCTCCTGCGTCTTTATGAGTATCTTCAGGATCCCAACGGTTTTACCCGTTCTAAGGCCTTATGGGGTTTTTATCGCCACGATCATACCGATGAAGAAGACATTGTGGAGCTTGCTTTTCTGCTCTCTTTTCATCGAAAACCAGAAGGCTGGCGCTTTTCTTTTCTGAAAGGACTTTTAGGG
>JALSPN010000082.1 GCA_026985945.1 Thermodesulfobacteriales bacterium | reverse complement strand
AAAAGGGACCCCTTTGGCAAGCAAAAATTTTTAGCGTCATTAAGAGGATTTTAGAGACCCAGATACAGTTTTCATGGAGGCACTATTTTGTGAGTCTTACAAAAATCTCGTCTGCCTAGACTCTAACTCTCGATTTTTGCGCTCAAATTGTTTAATCTGGGCTTATTCTCCGCTAGTTACTCCAGCACGTTTGCCAAAGTCAATTCTTTACGGCACACCCACCGAGGAAGGTAATTTCTCTTTCTAACAAACCCAAGGTGATTTAAACTCAGAAAATTGAGACCGTTACTGAAGCTCGCCTTTGAGGAGCTTTTTGAAACCCTCTAAAGTCCCCTTCCAGGCCACTTCTCCTACCATAATGCCCACGATAACCCCGGTTTTCTCTACGCTTACTTCGATTACCAGTTCTTCATCTCCAATTTTAAAAACCGCTTCTGCCCAGCGTTCAGCCGGAAGCCCTGAGGCTTCACATTCGTAATCAGTGCGGGTTTCGGTGGTCATACGGATCTCAGACATAAAACACCCCCCAGGATTTTAGAAAGCTTTTACCCTTACCCCTTCAAACTGACAAGTCTTCTTAAAAGAGGCGTTTCTGACGGGGGCGGGGTTTTGTTCTCAAAGATTCTTTTCGGGGAAAATTGATAAAAAGGGGGCTTATCTTTCCTGGAAGCTTTTGGCCGAAGAGGGAGCGTTTTTGACAGAAGCTGGCCCGAAAAATCTCCTCCGCCCGTGTAAGGGCCACGTAGGCCAGCCTTTTTTCTTCCTGTGGATCGGTATCCTCAAAAATTTCCAGAGGAAGAAGCCTTTTCTCTGCTCCTGTCAGGAAAACGGCCTTAAATTCAAGCCCCTTGGTTTCGTGAATGGTAAGGAGAGCGACCCCGGTTTTCCTGAGATTGATGGTCTGTTGCAGCTTGAAAAGATTCCATCTCACCGAAAAATCAGAAAGATCTAGACTCGTCTCCAGGAGAAAGGACACCTCCGGCAAATTTAAAATCTCTTTTCCGAGAGCATTTTTAAAACTTAAGAGATCTTTGGCCTCTAAAAGGGCCCTTTGGACCTTCTCTGCCACCTCTTCTGGAAACGGCGCGGGCTCTTCAACAGGGATCCCCCTTTCTTTGAGGGCTTCTCTTACCGGACCAAGGAGCCTTCTTAACCTGGCCGCCACGGCTATTTGAGAGGGGGCAAGGCCCCGGCGGGAAGACTCCATCTGGAGCCCGCCTAAAAGGTCCTCTATCTGGGAGGCGATTCCCCGGGCTTCTTTTTCAGGATCCCTGAAAGATGAGACCTCTACCTCACCGCCCTCTTTTACGGCCTCAAGAGGCGGTATTTCAAAAGGGCTTTCGAGAAGTGTGGCTGCCAAAGAAAGAATCCTTCCCGGGACTCGATAACTTCTGGGGAGGAAAAAGATGGAAAAATCGCCTTCAGCCTCAATAAAATCCTTTACCAGTTCTGGCCGGGCCCCCCGGAAGCCGTAAATGGCCTGGGCCGGATCACCCACAAAATAAAAACAGGCTCTCTTAAAAGAGCGCAAAAAAGAGAGGAGCTCTGAGTTTAGATCCTGAAATTCGTCCACCAAAAGATGAATCTTTTTTTCTTGCAGGGGATTTTCTTTTCCGGCTTCTTTAAGGAGCCTCCTGAAGTCCCAGAGGCCTTCTTCCTCAAGGGCCTTTTCATAGGCCGAAAGGAGGCCTTCATCATCTCTTTGCCCGGCAAGGAGTGTTTCAAGGAGTTTTCTGGCCCCGCGCAAAGGCTTGCCGCGGCGGCGCAAAATTTCCTTGAAAAGGCTTTCCTGTTCTTTCTGATTTAAGAGGCGGGGGCTTTTCCCCTGGAGCCGACAGAGATCAAAGGCCAGGCCATGGAAGGTATCAACTTTTATTTCGGGGGCTTTAAGGCTTTTGATTCTTTCTTTTAATTCCCGGGCGGTTTTTACGGTGAAGGTGAGGAGAAAAATGTTTTCCGGGGGCACTCCAGAGTCCAGGAGATAGAGGGCACGGGCAAGAAGAGTGCGGCTTTTACCGGCCCCGGGCCCGGCAATCACCAAAGCCCTTCCTTTACAGGAAGCGGCCTGAAATTGAGCCTGGTCAAGTTCTAAGGGCCCTATTTGAAGCATGCTTTCACTTAAACCCAAATGAAAGGGGCTTCAAGCGGGTGGAAAATTCTTGAGTTATGAGGTAAGGTTCAAGCCCATGCGCGGCTGGTGGATCTGGGTAGTTTTAATTTTGGGCTGGTTGGCCCTTTCTTTTCTGCTGGGGCGTCCGGTTAGTGTCTGAAACTTGAGCGGTACCCAGGGGGTACCAAAGTCCTGTCCGGCTCCTTACGCTAAACCTTATGGGAAATCCTTACCCACGCCTCAAACGGCTGATCGGTCGGGCCATCCATAGATACGAACTCCTTGAAGAAGGAGATCGAGTTTTACTTGCCCTTTCGGGGGGTGAGGACAGTCTTGTCCTCTTGCGTTTTCTGGCGGAATGGCGCCGTAAGACCCCTTTCAAATGGGAGCTTTTTGCCATCCATCTGGATATGGGCTTTGAAACGGAAAGTGAGCACAAGGAAAAACTCCTCAGGTTAAAAGAATACTGCCAGAGTCTCAAAGTCCCATTTCAATTAGAATTTACTAATTACGGCCAGATGGCCCTTGAGGCTAAGGAGAAGAAGGTCTCCCCCTGTTTTGTCTGCTCCTGGCACCGGCGCAAACACCTTTTTCGCCTGGCAGGCAAAGAGGGATACAACAAAATCGCCTTCGGGCATCATAAAGACGATCTCATCGTCACTTTCTTTCTCAACATGTGTTATCACGGTGAACTTTCTACCATGCTGCCCAAACAAGAAATGTTTAAAGGAGAAATTTATCTCATAAGACCCCTTATTTTTGTAGATAAAAAGTTGATTTCAGCCTTTGCCAGTCGGGAAAAACTCCCCGTTTTCGAAAATCCCTGCCCTATAAGCCCGGAGACCAGAAGGGCCAGAATGGAAAAATTTCTGGAAGAAAAACTCTATCCTGAAAACCCCAAATTTAAGGGCAATATCTTCCACGCCATATTTAATTGTAAGCCGGAGTATCTACCCCGGCTTTGAAAGAGCCCTTAAGGGCTATTTGTCAGAGGAGCCTGAAGAAGATTTAGAAGAATCTTCTTTCTTTTCGGCCTTTTTTTCTTTGCGGGCGTAATCGGTTACATACCATCCAGACCCCTTGAGAATAAAAGAGCTCTGGCTGATCAGTTTGTTTAATTTTCCCTTGCAGGCCTCACAGGTAGTAAGAGGGGGATCAGTAATCTTTTGCCAGACCTCGTAACGACGACCACAATTTTCACATTCGTATTCGTAAATGGGCATCTTCCACCTCCTCAAGAATATATTTGATCAAACTGGTAAATTATATCCTGCAATTCTTTTCCTGGGACACGCCTCAATATTTTCCGACAGAGGAGATGAACCTCCCTTTCTTCTTTAAAACGCCTGTCATAGGGCATCCAGAAAGAGGCTGAAAATTTCAAAAATCTTACCATGTGGACCAGCTCGTGAGTAAAAATATAAAGCAGAAGCGCTTCAAGGGAAGGGCCTCTGAGGCCGAGAGAAAGGATCTTGTCTTCAGCCAGAAAGAGGCCATAAAACCTGCGTCTTTTCCCGGGCAGAAGGGCTTGAGTTTCGAACAAAAAGAGGGAGGCCAGGGCCTTTTCCGCGAAGACGAGTTCCTTTTCTAAAAAGAGCACGTATTGCAAAAAACGCCAGTCTCTGGAAGTTAAGCCGAAAAAGTCCCCCACCAGTTCTTCGGCCAGGGAGGAGGCCTCCTCAAGGACCCCTTCAGGAAGCGAGGCCT
>JALSPN010000081.1 GCA_026985945.1 Thermodesulfobacteriales bacterium | reverse complement strand
CAGGCGGGCAAATTTGAGGTGTAAGGTCTTTTCTCCGGCGGAATTGAATTGCACCACTACTTTATCGATATCGGCCATGCGCTTTACCTTCCCCTCCCCAAAGACCGGATGCCAGACAAGCTCCCCCGGCCGGAAGGAAGAAGAGACTTCTTCAGACTCCTCTTCGAGAAATGATATTTCTTCCGGTCGCCACTCTTCGACCTTCTCTTTCACTTCCTCAAGAAAACGGGAGGGTTTACTGAAAACGCGCCCCTCTCCCGGCACGTAAAAAGTGGCGGGATAAGTGAGAAAGAGGTTCTCTTTGGCCCTGGTCACAGCCACGTAAAAGAGACGCCGCTCCTCCTCAATGTCCTCCTCTCTTCCCACCGCGTAACTGGAAGGGAATCTCCCTTCAGCCAGAGAAATGATAAAAACCGTATGCCATTCAAGGCCTTTGGCCGAATGAACCGTAGAAAGGACAAGCTTTTCTTCTTCTCGCTCCAGAGCTTCTACCTCGGCCACACTTGCTTCCGGGGGCTCCAGTGCAAGATCCGCCAGAAAATCCTCCAGACGCGAATATTTGTTGGCAATAGCAAGTAATTGCTGGAGGTCTTTCCCCCTTTTGGGATGATCGTCGTAATAGATGCGGGTAAAAATCGGCTCGTAATAATCATAAAGGAGGTTGAGCTGGGCTTCCGGATGGGTTTCTCTCCGGATCTCGGCCAGAAGTCTTGAGAGAGCGGCCAATCCCCTGGCATAGGAAGGTCTGGCCGGAAAATCACTTAAGGCCACCAGAGGATCTGGTTGCGAGCGTAAATATTCCATAATGCGTTTGGATGTCTTGGGGCCAATCCCCTCTATGAGCAACAAAACTCTATTCCAGGCCAGCATGTCGTAAGGATTAATGAGAAGGCGCAGGTGAGCCACTATGTCTTTTATGTGAGCGGTTTCGATGAGTTTGAGCCCCCCGTGTTTCACAAAAGGAATGTTACGCTTGGTAAGCTCAAGCTCCAGGTCAAAAGAATGGTATGCGGACCGGAAAAGCACCGCGATCTCGTGCAGGGGAACTCCCTCTTCGCGAAGCTCAAGAATACGGTCTGCCACAAAACGGCTCTGGTCGGCCTCGTCCCTGGCCTTGTAAAAGGCTGGCCTCTTTCCTCCTTCTCTCCGGGTAAAAAGACACTTGGTATATTTTTCTTTGGCCCTTTCGATTACGGCGTTGGCCAGATCCAGGATGGGCTGACGGGAACGATAATTCTCCTCTAATTTGATGATTTTGGTTCCAGGAAAAAGTTTGGGAAATTCCAGGATATTTTTGAAATTAGCACCCCTGAAGGCGTAAATGGACTGAGAATCATCCCCCACCACCATCACGTTTCCGTGCTCTTCCGCCATGAAGCGCACGATTTCAGCCTGAAGGGCGTTGGTGTCCTGGTATTCGTCCACCATGATGAATTCAAAGCGCCGCCCCATCTGCCGTCGAACTTCAGGAAAGGCCTTAAGCACCCGGAACCAGTTGACCAGAAGGTCATCATAGTCCATCAACTGGTGCTCCTGCTTATAACGGACGTAATGCTCAAAAAGCCGGGCCAGGTCTTCAAGATCCTCCAAAAAGTGGGGGTATTCTTCGGCGACGACCTCTTCCAGGGAAAGTCTTTTATTGATGGCCTTGCTGAAAATAGAGGCGATAGTGTCTTTTTTGGGAAAGCGACGCTTTCTTTCAGCCAGGCCAAGTGCCGTGCGGAGCAGATTGATGGCGTCTTCGGCATCACCCCGATCAAGGATGGTGAACTGGGGTGAATAACCCAGGAGATGGGCATATTGACGGAGCATAAGATGGGCGAGGGAGTGAAAAGTCCCCCCAGAGACGCGCTCACACTGCTCGTCAAGGAGAAGGGCTGCCCGCCGAAGCATCTCCCGCGCAGCCTTTCGGGTGAAGGTAAGGAGGAGGATCTTTTCCGGTGGGACGCCTTCTTCCACCAGACGCACTACCCGATAGACGAGAGTCCTGGTCTTTCCAGAACCCGCCCCGGCAATTACCAGGAGAGGGCCAAAAAGTGTCCTTACCGCCTCGAGCTGGGCCGGATTAAGCTCCTTGGTGTAATCCAGGCGATATCTCATCTTGGTTCAAAAGCTTAACGCACTTACCCCTCTCCGGCCAGGGGGGTGAGAAAAGTTGAAGTTTCAACAAGAGATCTTTAGATTAGGATTATGCTTTCTCTCGAGAAAATCTACCTTGCAGAAGAAATTGCTAATCACCCTCTGACCTCAAAAATTCTCCAAAAAACAGGGTTCAAACCCCAAATATTACCTCGAGGGGAGTCTTCCCCTCTTCCCAGAGCACTCTGGGAAGAGGGCATTTCTCTTGGCAAGAGGATCCTTTACCTTACCCGTTACCAGGGACGTTTCTTCCGGCGTTGCCCTGGCACCAAAGCCTATCTTTGCTGTGGATATCACATTTTCCACATCGGGCAGGGCTGCCCCCTGGATTGCACTTACTGCATCCTTCAGGCCTATTTCAATCAGCCCTGGTTGACCTTTTTTGTAAATGTTTTGGAAGATGGCCTGAAAGAACTTCAGGAAGCCTTATCTCGCTTTACCTTTTTACGAATCGGCACCGGAGAATTTACCGATAGTTTTGCCCTGGAAGAGCTCACTTCTTTGAACCCGCATCTCATAGAATTCTTTGCCCGGCAAGAAAATGCTGTGCTTGAGCTCAAGACCAAGACCACCGGGATAGATCACCTGAAAGACCTCCCTCATCGGCGTCGGACAATCCTGGCCTGGTCTCTTAATGCCCCCTCTATCTCCAGAAACGAAGAAAAAGGAGCACCCCCGGTAGAAGAACGCCTTCTTGCCGCTCAAAAGGCCGTCTCCTGGGGATACCCTGTGGCTTTCCATTTTGATCCCATCATAAGGTTTCCCGGCTGGAGGGAGGAATACGCCCAAACCATAGAATTTCTTTTTGAAAAGATTCCTCCTGAAGAAGTTTGCTGGATAAGTCTCGGTAGTCTGCGTTTTATGCCAGAACTCAAAGAAATCGCCTGGAAGCGTTTTCCTGAAACCAAGATCTTTAGCAACGAGTTTATCACCGGCCTTGACGGCAAAAAGCGCTATTTTCGGCCTTTAAGGGTTGAACTTTACTCTCATCTTTACGGGCTTATCAAAAAGCTGGCCCCCCACGTTTGCGTTTATCTTTGCATGGAAAGCCCTGAGGTATGGAAGGAAGTCTTTGGTTTCAGCCCTTTTTCAAGGGGAGGGCTTTCGAGAATGCTTGATGAGGCTGCACAAAGGGTCTGCCGGATCAGGAGCCATAATTTCCGGTTAGCAGAGTAGAGAAGAGCTCTTCGGTATTATATTTCACCCAAAGGGTGTGCTAGTATCTCCCTCCCCCTTGGAGGGGAAAGGGGAAGGGTTGGGGAGGGGGTGAAAGCTCAGCAATTTGCGCAGGCCGCCACCCTCCCCCTTACCCCCTCCCTAGGAGGGAGGGGGAATTTGGGGCACCCTCCCTTAAAGGGAGGGGAGGATTAACCGGGAATTTGGTGATCAGGAGATGAAAAGGCTCCTTTTTTTTCTGTTTTTGCTATTTTTTATCGTTTCCTGCCAGGAGGGTCCTTCTCTATCACCTTCGAGGAAATTTTCCTGTCGGGATTGCCACCGGTTTGAACTCGACAAAAGGCATTCCTTTTCTTGCCCTACCTGTCACCTGGGGAGAGAGCCGGCTTCCTCTGCCGGTGAGGCCCACCAAGGGCTCCTTTCACATCCGGCAGCTCCGGCTTTTATGGAAAAGACCTGCGGTCAGTGCCATCCCCAAAAAGTTAAGGCCTTAAAAAAGGCTCCTCA
>JALSPN010000080.1 GCA_026985945.1 Thermodesulfobacteriales bacterium | reverse complement strand
TTTTTGTAAGACCCTCATGCTTAAGATCGGAAAGAAGCTTCTCCCAAAGGCAGGAGCTGAGGCCCTGGCCACCGGGGAGATCCTGGGGGAGCAGGCAAGCCAAACCCTGCCAGCCTTAAAATTTCTGAGCTTTCAAGAAGGGCTCCTTCTGAGGCCCCTTATCACCTTCAACAAAGAAGAAGTCTTTGAAAAACTAAAAGAAGTAGGTCTTTGGGAGGAA
This sequence comes from Thermodesulfobacteriales bacterium, assembly GCA_026985945.1. Lineage (GTDB taxonomy): Bacteria > Desulfobacterota > Thermodesulfobacteria > Thermodesulfobacteriales > Thermodesulfatatoraceae > Thermodesulfatator. The sequence goes on along the minus strand of JALSPN010000080.1, from coordinate 3,630 downwards.
GCAAACAAAAAACTTCCACCCTGCCCCTTTGCCCCCCGAAGACCGCGGACAAAACTGCAAAAGAATCCTTTGAAATTCGCCAGGATTTTGCAAAAATTGGCCAGAGAAGTGCGGCCTGAAATGAAAATCCTAGAGTATAGGAGAGAAAATGGAGATTAAAATAGCCAAAAATCTGGTCCGGTTTCAATGGGGAGAGGAAATCCACCAAAAGATCCGTTATCCGGAAGAAGATCTTTATCTGGAGGTCTTTCGGGGGGAAGAGCCCGTCTTCTCCCGGAAGGTCAGCTTCCTTAAGGAAAGTGAAGAAGAACTCCCACCCGGGAAATATATTGCCCGGCTCTGGCATAAGACCCGCCCCAGGCTCAAAGTAACCACTTCTTTTCATTATACCCCCAAGGTGGTTTTCGTTTCGGAAAACGAAAGGCGCCACCACCTTACCATTTCCGAGGTAGATTGGGAAAACCTGAGACGAGACGTGGAGTTGGGAGCGGGGCTTTCCTTTGAAAAGGATGTTTCGGTCTTTCTTTACCTTGAACGCTATCCCGATCCCGAAACGAATTTTCCCGAGGAAGAATGGCAGGAGGCATCTTTTAAAGACTATTTTCTCCTTTTAGGGGCCTTAAAGGGTGCGGAACTCTGTATTTGCCGGAAAGAACCCTTTGAGAAGATAAAAGAGATCCTGCGGTTAGAACTTGGGCCTCCCGAAACCCGTGCCCTTCTTGAAGAAAAAGAATTTTTCCTCCAGCCGGAAAGCGGGATTTTTCTCACCCGTGAGGTAGTTGAGCCTGACCAGGTGAATCTTCGTGTTTTCTGGGAGTTTCCAGAAGCTTTTTGGAAAAGAATCCTTAAGGAAGAGTTAACCCCCCGGGGGCTTGGATGGGAAGAGGCAGACCTTCTCCTTGAAATCCTTTCCAAAAAAGAGGGGGAAGAAGAATTTTCTCTCTTTCGCCCGGAGGAGAAGCGTCTGGTCGGGATAGCCAGAGACTGGGTGCTTCCCAATGTGCCTGACGGGGCTTTTTACCGGGCCAGGCTAATCCTTTTTGACAGGAAAAGACAGAGGCGGCTTAAGGAAGTGGCCCTTTCGGAGGAGTATTTTGTCCCCGCAAAGGATGAGAAGATCGTCCTTCTGCCCATTGATGAGAGGCGTCTTTTTGCTTACTGGCACCTGGATCGGGAAAAGCTGTCTCAAAAACTCGGCCGTTTTGCCGCCGGGCGCCAGGTGGTGGTTCGCCTTCGGGTCTATCACGACTTTTTTGGCGAACTCTTTCACCATCCTGAAAAAGACGTGGTGGTTGATCCCTCTGTTGCCGATAACTGGTATCTCTGGGTGGATCCGGATAAGGCCTATCGGGTCCGTCTGGTAGCGGAAAGAGAAGACGGAAAAAAACTTTATCTCACAGATTTTTCAAATCTTGCTCACACGGCCAGGCTTTCTCCGGGCAATGCTCCCGTGACTTATGCCACCCATGAGTTTAATTTTGAACACCCCACTTTAAGGCCCCTTGAATCCCGCATGGGGACAGCGGAACACTCCATCGGCTACCTCCTCCTTCACCTTCACGCCCATCTGCCTTATCTCAGGCGACGGGTTGTCTATGGTGCTGCGGGGATATGGCAGCCGCTTGGCTTTCCGGAAGAGTGGTTTCATGAGGCCCTGGTTGACACCTATGTGCCTCTGATCCGGGTTTTTGAAAAACTTGCGGAAGAAGGGGTCGATTTAAAGCTCTCTCTTGATATTTCCCCCGCCCTTTCCAGCATGATGCGCTGCCCCCTTCTGCAGGAAGAATTTCTCAAATATATTGAAGGCCTCATCAATTTGGCCCGGGCTGAGATAGAAAGGGTCCGGCGGGAAGCCCCTGGCTTTGAGGCGGCGGCCTGGATGCATCTCAGGCGTTTTGAAGAGGCCCGGGAGGTCTTCCTGCGTTACGACCGTGATTTAACCAGGGCTTTTGCCAAATTTCAGGAAGAAGGGAAACTTGAGATCTTAACCTGTGCTGCCACCCACGGGTTTTTACCCTTTTATACCCGTTATCCTCAGGCCATTCGGGCCCAGATCGAAACCGCGGTAAGAGACTATGAGAGGGTTTTTGGCCGCCCTCCCCTGGGAATCTGGCTCCCGGAGTGTGCTTACGTGCCGGGCATCGAAAAATACCTGGAAGAATACCAGCTTCATTATTTCTTTGCCGAAACTCACACCATCCTTAACGGAGACAGCCCGGCAGAATTCGGTATCCACTCTCCGGTCTTTATCAGGGGTTCGCAGGTGGCGGTCTTCGGCCGGGACCCGGAGACGGGAAAACAGGTCTGGAGTGCCGATGAGGGGTATCCGGGAGATCCGGATTACCTTGATTTTCATATCAAAGGTGGGCCTTTCCGTTACTGTCGGGTTACAAACCGGTATTCTCTCCAGAAAGAGCCCTACAACCCCCAATGGGCCGAAGCTAAAGCCGCCCAGCATGCCCAGCATTTTATGGAATGTCGCAATTTTCGTTTCGAATACATCCGGGGCTGGTACTGGAAAAAACCCCTTTCGGTGGCCACTTATGATGCGGAACTTTTCGGCCATCACTGGTTTGAGGGGCCGCTTTTTCTCTACTTTCTCTTCAAGAAACTTTATTACGACCAGAACCAGACCGAACTCATCACCCCGAGTGACTATCTCGCGCGCCATCCCACCAACCAGGAAATCTTCCCCCCACCATCTTCCTGGGGAGACAAAGGGACTTTTGACAAATGGATGTATGGTTCCGTTTCCTGGATGTATCGGCACATTCACGAAGCCATCGAGGCCTTAAGCCTTATGGCTGAGAAGGCCTCTTTGAAAGATGATCCCCTTCTTAGGCTCATCCTTTCTCAGGCGGGCCGTGAAGTCCTCTGGGCGATGAATAGCGACCTGGCCTTTGTGATTTCAAACGGTCATTTCGTAGATAAAATGAAGGAATTTTTCTTCGAAGCCCTGGAGAGGTTCTGGAGCCTTCACGAAATGGCCCGCAAAAGACTGGCAGGAGAGAGGATCGACGAAGGGCTTTTTAACAAAATTTCCTTTACGAGGCCTCTTTTTCAGGACCACGACTTTCGGGTGTGGTCGAGGACGAAGGAGCCTTAGGGGCCTTTTTCTTCTCAAGGAGTTGCTGGATCTGCTCGATGAATTCGTTTACATCCTGAAACTGGCGATAGACCGAAGCAAATCGCACGTAGGCCACGTCGTCCCACTCGTGCAATTTCTCCATCACCCGTTCTCCGATGAGGGAGGAGGGGATTTCTTTTTCTCCGGATTCCACAAGTTCTCGCTCAAGTTCGTTTACAAAGGCTTCGATCTGTTCGATGCTGATGGGTCTTTTTTGGCAGGCCTTGCGGATCCCTGCGATCACTTTTTCTCGTGAGAAGGGCTCTCGTCTCCCGTCTTTTTTGATTACCAGCGGGAGCTGCATCTCTACCCGCTCGTAGGTGGTAAACCTAAAACCACAGGCCAGACATTCCCGCCGACGCCTTACCGCGGCCCCATCTTTACTGACCCGGCTGTCTATTACCTTGGTCTCAGAGTGCTGGCAGGCAGGACATTTCATAATTTCCGAATTTTTAACGCAAAATAATTTTTCGAACAAGTTTAACGGAGAAACTAATTGTTTA
>JALSPN010000079.1 GCA_026985945.1 Thermodesulfobacteriales bacterium | reverse complement strand
CCATCTCAATGGTGGTTTCTGCGGATCTCGTCCCTCCGAACTCCCCCGTTCCGAACACATCCTCGAAGGAAAGGGAAATTTCGGGATTCTCAAGACGGGCGGCCTGCGCGGCCCGAAAGGTTATCGCCTCACTCCTTTTCTGATAGGTCTTCAACAACGGATGTCTCTCAAAGACCTTTTCCAGACTTTGTTCAAACGAGAGAAAATCTTCTTCCGCACACCCGTTCCCCTGGAAAACAGGCAAAAAAAGCAACAACAGGAAAAAAAATGCCCTTTTAAACATACCGCCTCCTTTTGTTAGGAATGTGAAATTTTAAACAGAGAGAAAAAGAAGCTTACCGGAGACTTAAAAGAGGAGTTTTACCGAAGAGAGGGGATGGCGTATAAGAGGTGAGACGAAAGAGAAGGGCTCGTTTTCAAGAAAAATTTGAAAGAAATTGGGGGTTAATGAGAATCTAGAAGCCAGAAAGAGGGGAAGCCTTCCTTGTAATTTAGCCGGGGCAAAATTTACCCGGCTCTGTTTGCAGGAGGAAGGACATTTACATCCGGTAACACGATTTTCAAGCTTGATAAGCTGGCCAGGAGAAAAGCAATAAATAAGACCTCCGTGCCATCCTATCAGAATGCAGAGGGAAAATATTACAAGCGAATTTATATAGATTAATTTCTTCACAATTTTAATTTTATTTCCAATTTTGGAATAAGGTCAAGAATTGGCCCAGGAATTTTGATCCGAGGGCATAGAATTTTCCTGATTTCTCGTTTAAGTTAAAAGGAAATTCGGTTCTGTGAAAATCGAATTAGAGCCATGAATAGGGACGAGCTTAAAATCAAATTTGAGGACATTCCTCCTGAAGGGCTTTCGCTCGGCTTTGAGGATCAAAAGGGTGATTTGATAAAGGATTGTTATCCTATTTCCAGGCCTATCAGGGCGAAAGTTCATCTCCAGCGCTGGGGAATAGACGTAAAGGTAACGGGAGAAGTAGAAACAGAAGTAAAACTTACCTGTGATCGTTGTCTTAAAGAATTTCCTTTTGAAATAAAAGGACGGATTAACGTCCTTCTTGAACCTCGAGCAGTCCTTTCGCGCCTCAAAGAAGAAGTCCGTCTTACAAAAGAAGACCTTGATGTCATCTTTTTTGATGGAATCACGGTTGAGGTCGATGAGGTGGTAAGAGAAGAAATTTTGCTGGCTGTCCCCATGAGAAAACTCTGTAAAGAAACCTGTAAAGGATTATGCCCGATTTGCGGGCAGGACTTAAACGAAAAAAGCTGCGAATGTAAGCCGGCCTTTAAAGATTCCCCCTTTGCAATTCTCAAGAAACTGGTAGTTTCTTCCCGTTAACCTGAGAGAAGGAGGTTCTAAGATGGCGGTTCCGAAGAGGAAAAGTTCTCGTTCTCGTCGGGGCATGAGAAGGGCACACAAACATCTTACGACCCCTGCGGTGGGTGTATGCCCCAAATGTAAATCTCCCAAGCTTCCTCATCGCGTCTGTCCCTCCTGTGGGACTTATCGCGGCAAAGTCTTTTTAACCACGGAGGAAGAGGAGCTTTAAAAAGTGGCGATCTGGGTGGCTCTGGATGCAATGGGGGGAGACTTCGCCCCCCGCGCCACGGTGGAAGGAGCTCTTCTGGCCCTTAAAGAATTTTCTGATCTGGGAATTTATTTAGTAGGGCAACCAGAGATTATTGCCTCTCTTCTCAAAAGGAAAAAGAATCGGCGTTTGGAGATCGTTCCTGCCAGCCAGGTGGTGGCCATGGATGAGTCCCCCATAGGGGCCCTCCGCACCAAACAGGATTCCTCCATCAGAAAGGCTTTCGAACTCCTCAAAGAGGGAAGAGCCCAGGCCCTGGTGAGCGCAGGGAATTCCGGGGCAGTTCTGGCCACGGCCCTTTTCGTGCTGGGCAGAATTAAGGGGGTTTCAAGACCTGCCATTGCTACCGTCCTTCCCACCATAAAGGGTAGCGCTGTGATGATAGATTCCGGCGCCAACGTGGATTGCAAGCCTCATCATCTTTTACAATTTGCGCATATGGGGATGGTGTTTTGCCGGGAAATTTTGGGAGTTTCCTCTCCCAGGGTGGGGCTTCTTTCTATTGGAGAGGAAGGGGGTAAGGGAAACAATCTGGTCAAAAGGGCTCATCAGCTACTTTCTCAGAGTCAACTCAATTATGTTGGCAATATAGAAGGGCGTGACATTTATCGGGGAGATGTAGATGTAATTGTCTGCGATGGCTTTGTAGGCAATATTTGCTTGAAACTTTCTGAGGGGCTTGCTGAGGCCCTGATGTGCATGATGGCCCAGGAAATAAAAAAACACCGCCTGGCCCAGCTTGGTTTTACCTTTGCCAGAACGGCCCTCAAAAATTTTAGGGCCCGCATTGATTGGCGTGAGAGGGGAGGAGCCCCGCTTCTAGGGGTAAAGGGCGTGGTAATCATAAGCCATGGCCGTTCTGATGCCTGTGCTATTAAAAACGCCCTGGGGACGGCACTGGGTTTTGTCAGAGAAGAGATAGTGGCCAATTTAACGGAAGCCCTTGAAAATCTACCTGCAGTCCTGAGTCAAGGGGAAAAATGAAAAGCGGTGCTCTTATCATCGGTTTAGGTGCGGCCCTTCCCTCCCGTCGGCTTACCAACCAGGATCTTGAAAAACTGGTAGATACCTCTGACGAATGGATAACCCAGCGCACCGGCATCAAAGAGAGGCGCCTGGTTGGCCCTGGAGAGTCAAATAGCAAACTGGCGGTCAAGGCCGCACGCCAGGCGCTCAAAAAGGCCAGCATCTCCCCTGAAGAACTTGATCTCATCATTGTGGGCACTCTTACCCCTGATTATCTCATGCCTTCGGTAGCGGTTTTAGTCCAAAAAGAACTCGGGGCCCACCGGGCTGGGGCTTTCGATCTCTCGGCAACCTGCTCTGGTTTTATCTATGGCTTAGCAGTCGCAGACCAATTCGTGCGAGTTGATCCTGAACGCAAGATCCTGGTCATTGGAAGCGAAGTCCTCTCCACCAAAGTAAACTGGAAAGACCGAACCACCTGCGTGCTTTTTGGGGATGGTGCCGGAGCCGCGGTGGTAACAGGCTCTTCTGATGAAAACCGAGGGCTTCTTTCTGCCCATCTCCATGCCGACGGAAGCCTCTGGCACCTTTTAACCCTTAAGGGTTGCGGCTCTCTTTATCCTCCCTGCGGCCAGGAGCTTCCGAAGGAAGAATATTACATCCGCATGCAGGGCAGAGAGGTCTTCAAAAATGCGGTAAGGGCCATGGAGGCGGTGGCTCTTGAAGCTTTAGAAAAAAACGGACTTTCCCCTCAGGATATCGACCTGGTAGTCCCTCATCAGGCCAATATCAGGATTATCGAATATTTGAGGGAAAGGCTGGGGCTTCCAGAAGAGAAAGTCTTCGTCAATCTCCATAAATACGGAAATACTTCCGCAGCAAGTATTCCTATTGCCCTTACCGAGGCTCAAGAAGAAGGAAGGCTCAAACCAGGAGCTCTCGTCCTTATGGTGGCTTTTGGTGGAGGTTTTACCTGGGCCAGTGCTCTGATGAGATGGTAGGGGGCGGGAGGCCCCGCCCGCCTCATTTTCTAATGTTTACCAGGTGCTAAAGGAACCCCCCTTCTTTCCCAGGTAATGTAAGCTTCAAGGGCAATCATACGGGGATCATCCAAAGGCAGTGGCTCCCCCTCCAAGGGGTTTTGAATACACCAGTTGATCATGTCTCTTAGGCCTACTACTTTTCCCAACTGTTTCTGAAATTTGGGATAGGTCTCAGGATGGGTATTGGCGGCGTTAGGGTGGCACATATCACAGGAAACCCGGTTTTTGCCAAGGGTTGGAGAGTGGAAGA
>JALSPN010000078.1 GCA_026985945.1 Thermodesulfobacteriales bacterium | reverse complement strand
AATGAGGGAGGGAATAACGGAATAGAAGACAAAAAATAAAGGGCGGCCCTAAGGCCGCCCTTTATCGCTTCGATTAGAGACTAGAATTCCGGAGTGGCAGGGGCTCCGCCACCACCTTTTTCTTCTTTAGGCTTTTCAGCCACCATGGCCTCAGTGGTGAGCAGGAGTCCGGAGATAGAAGCCGCGTTCTGTAAAGCGGTGCGGCTTACCTTCTTGGGGTCAATGATACCAGCTTCCATGAGATCTTTGATCTCTCCGCTGGCGGCATCAAAGCCCACGGAGCCGCTTTCAGCCTTCACCTTTTCCACAATAATGGACCCCTCAAAACCAGCATTGCTGGCAATCTGGCGCAGAGGTTCTTCCAGAGCCCGACGGATGATGGCTACACCGTGTTTTTCATCCCCTTCGGCCTCTACATTTTCAAGGGCCGGGATACAACGGATGAAAGCCGTGCCACCACCAGGAACGATACCCTCTTCCACAGCCGCTTTGGTAGCGTTCAAAGCGTCCTCTACCCGGGCCTTCTTCTCTTTCATTTCGGTTTCCGTGGCAGCACCCACATAGATAACCGCCACACCACCTACCAGTTTGGCCAGCCGCTCCTGAAGCTTTTCACGATCGTAATCCGAGGTGGTCTCTTCAATTTGAGCCCGGATCTGTTTTACACGGGCCTCGATGGCCTCTTTGGAACCGGCGCCATCGACGATGGTAGTGTGTTCTTTGTCAACGATGATGCGACGCGCCCGGCCCAGCTGATCTAAAGTAGCATTTTCAAGCTTAAACCCGAGTTCTTCTGAAATCACCTGGCCACCGGTAAGAATAGCAATGTCTTCCAGCATGGCCTTCCGCCGTTCACCAAAACCAGGGGCCTTGACCGCACAGCACTGAAGAACCCCTCGAATCTTGTTCACCACCAGCGTGGCCAGGGCCTCACCCTCTACATCTTCGGCAATCACCAGCAAGGGCTTACCGGAACGCACGACCTGCTCCAGAATGGGCAGGAGATCCTTCATGGAGCTGATCTTTTTGTCATGGATAAGGATGTAAGCATCCTCGAGGACACATTCCATCTTGTCAGGATCGGTCACGAAATAAGGAGAGATATAACCCCTGTCAAACTGCATCCCTTCCACTACCTCAAGATAAGTATCCAGGCTCTTGGACTCTTCGACCGTAATGACTCCCTCCTTGCCGACCTTGTCCATGGCGTCGGCAATGATGTTACCAATGGTGGGGTCGTTGTTGGCAGAGATGGTGGCCACCTGAGCGATTTCCTGCCTGGTCTTGCAGGGCTTGGCAATCTTTTCAAGCTCCTTGACTACCGCCTCCACCGCCTTGTCGATTCCCCGTTTGAGGGCCATGGGGTTGATGCCTGCGGTTACCAGCTTGGTGCCCTCCTGGAAGATCGACTGGGCGAGGATGGTAGCCGTGGTGGTCCCATCACCGGCCACATCACTGGTTTTGGACGCCACTTCTTTTACCATCTGGGCGCCCATGTTTTCAAACTTGTCTTCCAGTTCGATCTCCTTGGCTACCGTAACACCATCCTTCGTGATGGTGGGAGAACCAAAGGCCTTCTCAATTACAACATTACGCCCTTTAGGGCCTAATGTTACCTTCACCGCGTCTGCAAGCTTGTTTACACCTGCAAGCAGGGCCTCACGAGCTTTCTGGCTGTAAAGAATTTCCTTCGCCGCCATATTTCCAACCTCCTTTCTTAATTTTGTGGTTTTGTTTTCGAATTAGAACGAAAAATTAGTCTTCAATGATGGCCAGGACATCATCCTCTCGCATGATGAGATACTCTTCTCCCTCGATCTTGACCTCGGTACCGGCATATTTACCAAAGAGGATCCGATCCCCTTCCTTTACCGTGAGAGGCATCTTCTGGCCATTTTCAAGGATACGGCCGTCACCTACCGCAATAACCTTGCCCATAATGGGCTTTTCCTTTGCCGTGTCCGGAATGATGATCCCGCTTTTGGTGCGTTCCTCCTCTTCAATACGCTGCACAAGGATCCGATCGTGAAGCGGCTTTACCTTCATTTGACCCCCTCCTTAATTAGATTTTGTTAGCACTCGTCTGAACCGGCTGCTAATATAATCACGCCCTGGGGGTTTTCAAGGGGTCAAACCTCGATTTTTTTCTGTAGAGATCGGAGGAGAGAAATGACCAGAAAGAAGATAGAAAAGCCCACGAAGACGGAAAGCCTGAAAAAAGAGGGGGGTTTTTGATCCCCTATCAAATGATATAGGGCCGGGACCAGAAGAAAAATGAGAAAAAGAAAGGTTTCCAGGATCAAAAAGGTTTTAATAAAGGAAGAAAGCTGTTTTTTGAAGAGCCATTCTTTGCGGAGACGCTTTTCTTCTTTTTTAAGTTCCAGAGAAAGTTCTTCTATCTTTTTGGTAGCTTTAAAAGCAGGTTTAAGACCTTTCTGGGGGTCCTGCTTCAAAAGGCGGGCCAGTTTGGCAAGTTCCTCGCGAAAGAGCAAAAGTTTTTGCTGGAAGGGATCATCCGGGTCTCGATAAGGATAATTTCGCCAGAATTCTTCGAATCTTTCTAATTGTTTCTGGTAATCCTTGAATTTTCCTCTTAATTTCTGGGTTTGTCTGAAAAGATAACCCTGCAGTTCCAGCGCCAGATCAAAGGCCCTTTTTTCGGCGGTGATAATGTCCAGGAATCCACCCTGATAGATCTCTTTCCTCAGATTAGCAAGGCTTTGTTCAAAACGCTCAACTTCTTCTTCGGGAAGGGCCTTCAGAAGCGGCCGCAGGGAGTTTTCCGCCTGGACCAGTTTGACAACCGCCTCTTCCTGCTTCTGTTCAAAGAAACTCTGGATTTCATCTTCAATTTCGGTAGCAAAGGGCAAAAAACGCCCCTCAAAAAGCACAAGGGGCACAGCCAGTGGTTCCTTAAGAAGAGGGGTGAGAGTATTGCGGGCCCGCTGAGAAGCGTACTTTATTTGACTGCCGGCCAGGTGAAAACGGGCCGGCCAGAAGGCTCGATCCCGCTTGAGGGCTTCCTGATAGGCCTCTTCGGCCTCAAAAAATTTGCGCTGCCTTTCAAAAAGCCACCCCTTCCACAAAAAGAGATAGGCCTGAGCCAGGGGAGTCTCTGCCAGATGGAGGGCCTTCTCCGCGTAGTAAAGGGCCTCTTCAAGGTCCTCTTCAAGGGCTTTGCTCAAAAGGAGCCCCAAATTGGCCTGCCAGTCCCGGTTAAGGTCAAGTTTTTCGAAATACTCCCGGGCCTTGGCCAAATTTCCGTCTCTTATGGCCTCCAACCCCAGAAAGAGATTGCCCCCTCTCGAAAGCCCCTTTTTAAGAGGTATGTTTTCCCAGGTCTTGGCGTTGGAGGTGAAAAGTATCTCGAAAAAGGCGGGCTTGAAGTAGAAAACCCTTCGGCTCATAGAGGTCAGGGCCTCTTTGAAGGCCATTTGTTCAAACTTTTGGGTGTAATTCTTGAGAAGCTCAGCGGGTTTCTTTTTGAGAAATTCCTGCAGGAAAGAAAAGGCCTCTTTTTCTTTAAGATTGGGACATTTGTGGGGCTCATGCCACCTCAGCCCGCAGAGAAGACAGGGTTTAAAAGGCCCAAGGAGAAGAAAATCCCGAAAAGTGAAAAGGCCATCTGGCTGGTAGCTCTCGGAAAGGAAAAGTTCAAAGACTTCTCCCCAGGGAAGAAGAATGACATCGGGGTAGATTTTTTTGATCTCATTGGCTTCTTTGGGGGAGAGATAGACCTTGCCCGGTCGAAAAGGGACTTTTTTACCCCTGGGAACCAGAGAAAAAGGAAGGGGAATTCCTTTAATCCAGATCTTCTTAAGGTTTCCCAGAATTTCGTTTAAAAGAAAGATTTTTTTCTCT
>JALSPN010000077.1 GCA_026985945.1 Thermodesulfobacteriales bacterium | reverse complement strand
CTGCAGCAGCTTTTGAGAGTGCTTAAGGAGGAGCCATGAGAAAGGCGCTGGTTTTCCTTGCGGTGCTTTTCTGGATCCCTGGAGCCTGGGCTCTGGAGGTGAAGGAACTCGGGCGGCAAGAGGTGAAACTGGCCTTCTCACGGGTGGAGAGCGCTTCACTTTTTGAGGAGCCCTGGCTTGAGGCTCCCTGGCCCACCACGGTGATCACCCGGAAGGATCTCCAGGTCTTTGGCTGGTACACCCTCGGTCAGGTCCTGGATTATCAACCCTCTTTTTACCGTCTGCAAAACTTCCATACCCGTCCTTTTTCCTTTCGGGGAGTGGCCTTTGCGGAGATGTCTGGCCTTCTCTTTCTCGCAGATGGCTTCCGCCTCAACTCCCCGGGGCTGGAAAACTTCTTTCCGGAGTGGAATTTTCCCCTCTGGGGTGCTTCCCGGATAGAGATCGTCAGGGGGTCGGGCACCAGTCTCTACGGGGATGCGGCCCTTACCGGAGTGGTAAGCCTTACGGAAAGAGGGGAATCCTGTCGGGAGGCGGGGGCCCTCTGGGGTGAAGGAGGACGCGGTGGAGGATGGGTGAACCTCCGGAAAGGGGGGATTCGCTTCCTTGCGGCTTACTACGACAAGAAAGAAGGAGAGCTCAGGGTCCCGGCCTCACAGGACCTGGCCTTAAACCCTGCTCCGGGGGTAAAACCCCTTGAAGAGGTCAAGGATAATTACCTGGTGGAAGCGGGGCTTGAACACGGGGGCCTTTCCCTCCTTTATCGCCGTTTTCGTTTCTGGGAAAGCGGTGCCGTTACCTTTCTGGGAGAAAACCTGAGGCCTGAGGACATCTGGGACCTTACTCCCTATCGCAAAAATGTTGAGGACTTCTGGGGGCTAACCTACAACTTTGGAAGGAAGGGGCTCAAAGGGCGTTTTAAGGCCTATTTCCTGCGAGCCCGGGAGGAGTCCGGCCTGGTCTCCGCCAGCCTGAGGGAGTTTCCGGAGGTCTTTTTTTCCCGTGGCCTCCTTCCGGCCAATACTTTTGCCGAATACGACTTTCGGCGCTACGGGATGGAGGCCTGGCTGGAGAAAGGTTCCCAGGAGAGTCGTTTCCTTTTCGGGGGCAAAGTGGAACAGACTAACTACCACCTCTTTCGGGTAAGACCCGGGCTCCACCCCGTGGTCTGGTCCTGGCTTTCCGCCTATCTGGGAAGAAGCCTCACCCTTCCTTCTCCTTCTTATACTTTTAAATTTCCCGATCACAGGGAAGAACTCTACGCCCTTTTCGGGAGCTGGCGAAAGGCCCTGGGGAAGAGGTGGCTCTTCAACCTGGGAGTTCGTTTCGAGCACTTCGAGGCCTTTGGCTCGGAGCTGGCTCCCCGCCTCTCCTTCATCTATCGTCTGCAGCCGGAGACTTCCCTGGTCTTCACCTATTCTCGGGCCTATCAGAGCGTGCCCTATATCTTTCGTCTCTGGCAGAAAAAGATGTACCATGAGGCCGAAAGCTCCCTTCAGAAAAGCGAAACCCTGGAGATCTCTCTGCGACATGCGGATCTTAGGGGTCGTTTTTTCTCGATAAACCTGTTTTACCTTGAAACGAAGGACTTTCTTCGCCTGGCTCCACGATATGTGATGTTTGTCCCCCGGAATCTTGGAGAGTGGGGGGAATGGGGAGGGGAGCTTGAGGCTCACTATGAGGGGCTGCGTTTTAAGGCCTTCTTCAATTACAGTTTTCTGGATGTGCTCTGGAGCCGAAAACGGAATAACCCCTCAGGCCCTATTTACGGGCGAAGAATAGCAGGCATTCCCCGCTGGATGCTTAAGGCGGGAGGAGCCTGGCGTCTTTCCTTCCGGCCGGAGGTCTGGCTTTCCCTTGCCGTCCGCCAGTACGGACGGACCCTCTACCGGCAATCCCGCAAAGAACTCTGGACGTCGCCTTATCTTCTGATGGATCTAAACCTCCTGGTGGAGTTCGAAGGCTGGGCCTTGAACCTCAAGGTGGCAAATCTTTTTGACCAGGAATACCGTCTTTCCGGCTTTCTTCCTCCTTATCCTCAACCAGGGCGCAGTTTCCTCTTACGGTTAGAAAAGAGGTTTTAAGGGAGAATTTGATCTTTCTTCTTCTTACTTCCTCAAACTTATTCATATTTGATACTCTATTAAAGAAATCGAAAATTTTGCTGAAAAATATTTTAAAGAGTTCCTTGGTTATGTCGATTTTCTTATAAAGAAAACTTTGGGAGAATCTAAGGATGAACAAGGGTAAAGGATATTTGATATTAAAATTTGTTCCTCCAGAGAAAAAAGAAGAAGTATCCAAGTTTTTAGCAAATTATGTTTCTCACCGCAATAACGGAAGAAAAATTGAAAATATAAAGGATCTTCTTTCTAAAACGCCACTTATACTTAAGAAAGGCATTGAAAAAGAAAAAGCCCAAATTTTTATTAATAAACTTGCTTCTTTTTCAGCAGAAGCTATATTTATACCTTTTGAAGAGTTTCACACAGAAAATAAGAATAATTTACAAAAAGAGAAAAAAGAAGTAGACAATTCATCTTCCACTCAAGAAACTTTTTCTCTTCAGAGATCTCAAAAATTTCTCGATGAATTTTTCCCGAGAAGCGAACCTCTAAAAGTGCCAGTTTGTAAACGTTTTAAAGAGAAATTTCTAGAAGAGATTTACCGTGTAAATAAAGAATTTTGGTTGATTCTTTCTCTAGTTACTATTACAGCTTTGATGAATTTTCTTCTTGATGCTAAACAGCTTTTTCTTAGTCTTTATTTTTTGCCTACTATTTTTTCTGCCTATTATTTTGGTAGAAGACACGCTGTTATGACTGCTTTTTGCAGTATTGTTTTAGTAGTATTTTTTCTTTTTGTTCTTCCTTATTCTTTCCATATTGTGAGTATTTGGTCTTTGGGTTTTAAAAGTATGAGAGAATTAGTTTTCTGGGGAGGAACTCTTTTGATTTCTGCTTATGCTGTGGGAACTCTTTATGAGAAACATCAGGATAAGATAAAAGAACTGCGGAAAACTTATCAGGGTCTTATTCATATTTTGCGCCATTTTATTTCCAAAGATGAATATACTGAAAATCATTGTTATCGGGTCGCTGTTTATGCCGTAAAAATTGCCCAATATTTAGGCCTCCCCGAAGAGAGGATAGAAGACCTGCGAGCCGCCGCCCTTCTTCATGATATTGGAAAATTAAAAATCACGAGAGAAATTCTTTATAAAGCGGCTAAATTGAGTGAAGAGGAATATCAAGAAATAAAAAAACATGTTACCTCTGCTGCTGAGATATTAGACCCTCTCAAAGGATCTCTAGGTCGAATTATACCTATTATTCTGACACATCATGAAAGATGCGACGGGCAGGGATATTTGGGGCTTGATTGTAAAGAGGTTCCTCTGGAAGCCAAGATCTTGGCAGTGGCTGACGTTTACGATGCCCTGGTCAGTGATCGTCCTTATCGCAAAGGGCTTCCTCCCTTTGAGGCCAAAGAAATAATCGTTCAAGGAGCGGGAAAACATTTTGATCCCGCGGTAGTTAAAGCTTTTGTGAAGGCCTTCAATAATGGAGAAATGGAAGTTCCCCGCATTGTAGTCTAGTTGAAATCAAGTAGGAACATTTTTAGTTGAGCATTCCTATTTTTCGTTTCGAAAAAATGGAACGGACCTTGTGTATGAATTTTTATGTCAACGGCCAAAAATTTTGACCCACCTACGGCCAATAAAATTAACCCACTCGGCCGCGGTTTCGCTTTTTTAGCTTGAGGGTGTTCAGGAGATGAGGAAGACCGAGAAGAGAAGAAACACGGGCCAGGAAGAAACTTCCACCTGAGGGGGTAATTTTTTCATCGGTGAAGTCAATTAGG
>JALSPN010000076.1 GCA_026985945.1 Thermodesulfobacteriales bacterium | reverse complement strand
TCAACGTCGACTTCCCATGGTCTATGTGCCCTATCGTCCCAATGTTTAAATGCGGCTTCCGCCTCTCAAACTTCGGCTTGCTCATCTCCCTAACCTCCTCACGTAGAATAAAAAACATCAAGATGGAGCCCACGACCGGAATCGAACCGGTGACCTCTTCCTTACCAAGGAAGTGCTCTACCGACTGAGCTACGTGGGCTCCCTTCTGTTCCAAAATGGAGCGGGAAACGGGACTCGAACCCGCAACCCTCAGCTTGGAAGGCTGATGCTCTACCAATTGAGCTATTCCCGCTCCCAAGCTGAATCCTAAATAAGTGGTGGAGAGGGGAGGATTCGAACCTCCGAAGGCTGAGCCATCGGGTTTACAGCCCGACCCCTTTGACCACTCGGGAACCTCTCCACAAAAACGGCAGGTCAAGTATCAACCCGACCTGCCGCTCTGAAATATAACAGCAATGTTTATCCTGTCAAGGAGCTAGGATTCTTTCTTCTCTTCCGAGGCTTCTTCTGCAGAAGACTCTTCAGCCGGCTCTTCTTCGGCCTCCTCGCTTACCTCTTCCTCTTTAGGTGCAGCAGGAGCCAGAGCCTCCATCTTGGCCCGGACATCGGTAATGTAGCGGTCATAAACCATGACCGTAGTCCGGTAGAGGAGATGGGCAAATTTGGAATAGGGAAGGCCCAAGAAAAGGACGAAAACGCAGGCCAAATGGGCTATATACATAGGGTAGGCAATCTTGAGATTGAGAAGCCTCAAAATCTCGGCACCCAACCCGGTAAGACCGATGAAGAGAATAAGATAAAGTAAAAACCAGTCCGCAAAGGCCCCCCTCATGGCTCCTTCAGCTTCACGAGCCTTGCGGTTCTGAATGAGTAAGATAGAACCGTAAATCAGAATAATGGCTCCCAGATTGGCAAAGATCTTAACCGGATTCCAGAGGGGCCAGGGGGTATGGAAACCCAGAAAGTCCGCCCCGACAAATACGATATTGGTTACGATGAAAAGAATTATAAAGGCCCATAAAACGAAACGGTGGCCAGTAAAGCGGTTAAAATTCACTCCACACTTCTTAAACCTTTCGTGGGCCAAAATCTCTTTAATGGCAGGGATTACGTAATTAGAAATCAGCTCTCCAGTGGTGGGGCGATAGGCCTCTGGAACGTGAAAACCTGCACTAAGCTGCTTCCAGAGGAGAGAAATACCCCTGATGGAAATAAGGGCCACAAAGCCCACTAAGGGCAAAAAGATGGCATCGACATAAAGCACCGGCAGAAAACCATGGAAGAGCCCGTGAGAAAAACGCACCGGGGTTTCAAGGTGAGGCACCCCTTTGTTAGCAATAATAATAGCAGCAAGAATTACCGCTATCGCCACCCCGAAAAGGACAATAAGCCCTCCCAGGTTGTTATAAAGGCTCCACAGAAATTTGGGCTCCGAATATTCCCGGATGGCCATGGCCCGGATGGCGGCCAAAACATCCCCCGGGCGTGCCCCCCGTGGACAATAGGCCGTGCAATCACTGCACTGGTGACAGAGCCAAATGGCAGGATCCTTCGCTATCCGATCCGCCATTCCCCACTGGGCCAGAATCATCTGCTTTCGCGGGAAAGGAACCTCATCCGTGGATAAGGGGCACACCACAGCACAGGTTGCACACTGGTAACACCTTTTTAGGGTGTCACCACCTGAAGAAATAACACCCTTGACAAATTTTAAATCCGGTTCGACATAGGTAGGCATATCCATTCCCTCCTTACCAGCCTTTGAAGGGGCTTTCGCCAATACCTTCTAAGGTTTCCTGGAATTCTTGCAGGATCTGGGGCACCTTATCATATTCGTCAATGGCTACCGTGTGAAGAACCACACGTTCCGACTCCAGAGCCAGCTGCTGTAAAGTTTCGGCCACGTTCTCCATACGGCGGTTCGCAAGTTCACTACCCTTTACAAAGTGACATTGATAATTCTCTCCATATTTACAGCCAAGCATGATCACACCATCCCAGCCTCCGCTCATCGCATCTCGCACCCAGGCCACGTTTACCGCACCAAGGCATCGAACCGGAATGAACCGAATAGAAAGCGGAAAGCTCTTCCGATGATAAGCCGCCATATCCAGGGCCGGCCAGGCGTCATTCTCACAAACAAAGGCCACCACCCGGAAAAGACCATAATCTGGCTCGGGCATTTCACAGGCCTTGATCATAGAGCTTACCATATCGATGTTGTAATCCTTAAAACCGATAACACGCTCCGGACAGGCCCCAAAACAGGTTCCACAGCGACGGCAACGGGTAGGATTGGGCATGGGTGTCCCTTTGGGATCGTCATCAAGGGCTCCAAAAGGACATTCCTCCGTGCACCGTTTACATTGCGTACAACGCTTGAAGTTAAACTCCGGATAGGCAAAATCCCAGGTCCGCGGATGGACCGCATGCCCGGCCTCAATGGCTTTAAGACACTGAATGGCTTTAAGAGCTGCTCCCGCTGCGTCTTCCATGGCCTGACCGATGGTCATGGGCTGATGCACACAACCGGCAGTGTAAATTCCCGTCCGGCGCGTCTCATAAGGGAAGCAGATATAGTTGGAATCCGCATACCCGTAGAAAAGTTCAAGTTCAGGAAAGCCAGGCCCCTGACGATACTCAAGCGGAATAATAGGATCATCAGCCGTGGTAGGCACCATACCGGTTGCCAGCACTACCAGATCCACCGGCACAGCCAGATCTTCCCCAAGCAGAGTCTGCTCCACCTCTACCACCAGTTTGCCGTCATCTCCCTGAGAAAGGGATTTAAATTCCGCTTTGGTGAGGAAGACACCCGGATCATCCTGAAGCGCAAGGTAGAAGTTTTCGTAAATACCCATGGTGCGCATATCTTTATAAAAGATATAGGCCTTGGCCTCATCATCCATCTCACGCAAAAGCTTGGCCTGCTTCAAAGAGGCCAGACAGCAAACTCCAGAGCAGTAAGGAAGGTGCTCGGGATCACGCTGACCGGCACACTGAATAAAGGCCACACTCTTAATAGGTGAACCATCAGAGGGGCGCTTAAGCTCCCCTTTGGCAAGCATTTCTTCAAACTGGACATTGGTTACCACATCAGGATACTTGCCATAACCATAAGGTTCCTCAAGCTTACTGGCATCGTAAGGCTTCCAACCGGTAGCGACCACAATGGTCCCGATACGGATGGTCTCCTCAGAGCCTCCCTTTTTGTAGGTCACATCAAAAAATCCAGGAGCACCGGCAATTTTTTCAACCGTAGCCCCTGTGATAACCTGGATTTTATCGCTTGCCTCTACCTCCTGAATAAGCTTCTTCACCACGGGTTCCTCAAGCTCCCGGTAAGGATGACCCGCCTGAAGCTGTTTTTTCATCTTGGCCACAAAACCACCAAGCTCGTTTTCCTTCTCGATAATAACCGCTTCATAACCCGCTTTGGCTACCTCTAAAGCCGCCGTAAGCCCTGTCACACCGCCACCCATGACCAGAACTTTCCAGGTTATCTCTTCCTCGGGCTTATAGGGCTCAGGTGGGGCATACTTTTGCATTTTCACCACGCCCATGCGGACGTAATCTTTGGCAAGGGCCATGAGCTCATCCTTAAAAGAGACCCCTTCCGCCACCTCAATCTGGCTTTCGTCTTCAGGAACCTCCTGGCCTTCTTCTACTTTGGGCCAGCGGCTCCAGACCACCCCTTCCCGCAGGTTAACCCGTTCTACCGGGATGTTTCCAAAATCAAACACGTCGTAATTCACACGCCCGGAACAGGCACAAATCACCACACCGTCAAGCTCGTTTTCTTTAATGGCGGACTTAATGGCCTCCACCCCTTCCTTACCACACAGAAAGGGCATGGAAGCACAATAAGCGCAGCCCTGCTCA
>JALSPN010000075.1 GCA_026985945.1 Thermodesulfobacteriales bacterium | reverse complement strand
AAGGAAAAACAGAAAAGGACCTGTGGCGAAGCCCTGCTTTCCATGTGTCGTCTTACGGGAGACCGGCTGCGAGATCTCCCCCAGGATCTCCAGCAAAAGGCACTTGCCCTTGCAGAAGAATTAGGCCTCGGGGAAGAGGCCTTGAAGGCCCTTAAAACCCCCCGGCCTCTGGCACAAAAAGAGGTTTCTCGCCTCCTGGGGGAGAGTCTCCCCCTAGGGCTCAAACTTGCGGCATGAACAGACGAGAACTCAGCCTTGAGCTTGCTCAAAGATTAAAAATAAGCCACCGCCAGGCAGCCTTTCTGGTGGAAAACTTTTTCGACCTCCTTAAAGAATTCCTGGCCCGCGGGGAGAAGGTCTCTTTTCAGGGTTTTGGAACTTTCGGGATCAAAGAGCTGCCACCACGAGAGTTCTTCCATCTTCCAAAGAAAGAGAAAGCCACTTTAAAGGCCAGAAGAAGACCCTTTTTCCGCCCCAGCCCGAAACTTTTGGCCAAACTAAACGGAAAGAGACCTTTGCAAAACATCTTTTCTTAAGGCCCAGTCAAGGATCCGTTCCCATTTTTCGGAACGAAAAATAGGAACGGATCCCCTATAGTTGTGCTTGCGACGCTGCTCTTAGCTATTTTGCAAAGGTCTCGAAAAGATTTAGCAGGTGAGATGAAAGGCCCCGGCTACCTTTTTGCCCTCAGCGGCTAGCTCGTTGAAACGCTTTACCGCCTGGGAAGTCTTGTAAGCTTCGAGACGGATACCACGGCGAGCACAGGCTTCCGCAACGGTAGGATCTATCTTCATTACCCCATAGGCCCCGGTCCCAACCACCAGGGTCTCGACCCCGGAATTTAAAATATCTTCAATGTCTTCCGGATAAAGATAATGACCTTCTTTCCGCCACCAGTTGGGCACTATCTGGTCCATGATGATTTTGACATCGCTGGTATAAGTCTTTCCGGAGATGACGATACGGCCAAAGCTATAATCTTCTATTCTGGGAGGCATCTTAGGCCGCCTCCTCTATGGTTTCCTGTTCTTTTAAGGCCTCTGTCTGATAATAAGTTATGAGACTCTCAATGATATCGTCAAGCTCACCATCAAGAATTTGTTCCAGTCTGTAGAGGGTGAGACCGATCCGGTGATCTGTCACGCGGTTTTGAGGGAAATTGTAGGTGCGGATGCGTTCACTTCGGTCTCCAGAGCCAACCTGGCTCCGTCTTTCCGCCTGAATTTTTTCTTCCTGTTCGCGCAACTTACGTTCGTAAAGCCGGGTTCGTAAGATCTGCATGGCCCGGGCCCGGTTTTGGTGCTGTGACCTTTCGTTGGCACAGTAAACCACGATCCCGGTAGGGATGTGAGTGATGCGGACGGCACTTTCCGTCTTGTTGACGTGCTGGCCACCGGCCCCGCTGGCCCGCATGGTGTCTATCTTGAGATCTTCAGGCCGGATCTCCACATCTACCTCGTCGGCTTCAGGAAGGACAGCTACGGTAACAGCCGAGGTGTGTATCCTTCCACCACTTTCGGTCTCTGGAATCCGCTGAACCCGATGGACACCACTTTCATATTTGAGACGACTATAAGCCCCCTTACCTTTTATGAGGGCGATAATTTCTTTAAACCCCCCAAGCCCCGTGGGGTTTACATCTAAAATCTCTACCTCCCAGCCCTTACGTTCCGCATAGCGGCTGTACATACGGAAAAGATCGGCGGCAAAAAGGGCAGCTTCTTCTCCACCAGTCCCCGCCCGAATTTCGAGCATAATGTTCTTTTCATCGTTGGGATCTCTAGGAAGGAGAAGTAACATGAGGCGCTTTTCTAGGCCTTCTTTCCTGGCCTCAAGTTCTTTGAGTTCTTCACGGGCGAGTCTGGCCAGTTCTTCGTCAGAGTCTTCCAGGAGTTCTTTGTTACCGGCAATATCTTGCAATACCTTTTTGTATTCGCGGTAGGTCTCTACGATCTCGGAAAGCTCGGCGTGTTCTCGGGCAAGCTGGGTGTACTTCTTGCGATCTCCGACTATCTCCGGATCTGCCAGGAGAGCGGTAAGTTCTTCAAATCTCTTTTCTACCGCGTCTAATTTTTTGAGATAATGTGCTGCAAAACCCATTTATTTTAAGACTTTTTCTCCTCTTCTTGCTGGATTTTTTTGTAGTATTCTGCGTATTTTTTCTTAAATTTTTCTACTCTTCCGGAAGTGTCAAGGATGCGCTGCTCACCAGTATAAAAAGGGTGACACTTGGAGCAAACTTCCACCCGGATTTCCGGAAGGGTACTTCCTACGATAAATTCGTTCCCACAGGCACAGCGAACCACGGCTTTCTTGTGGTATTCGGGATGAATTCCCTTTTTCATGCCTTCCTCCTTTTCTTCCCAAAAAATTTTAGCGGTTCATAGCCGCCAGGAATTCTGCATTGTTTTTGGTGTCTTTCATTTTGTCAAGGAGAAATTCCATGCAATCCACCGGGTTCAGTGGAGAAAGAAGTTTCCGCAGGATCCAGACCCGGTTGAGGACCTCTTCTGGAAGTAATAGTTCTTCTTTACGGGTTCCACTCTTGTTAATATCGATCGCCGGCCAGATGCGCCGGTCAGCCAGTTTTCGATCCAGATGAATCTCCATGTTCCCGGTGCCTTTAAACTCTTCAAAAATAACCTCGTCCATCCGGCTTCCGGTATCCACCAGGCAGGTGGCGATAATGGTAAGACTTCCGCCTTCTTCAATATTGCGTGCCGCTCCAAAAAAGCGCTTGGGTTTATGGAGGGCATTGGCGTCTATACCACCTGAAAGAAGCTTTCCACTTGAAGGCACCACGGTATTGTAGGCCCGGGCCAGGCGGGTGAGGCTGTCAAGCAAAATAACTACGTCGTAGCCGTGTTCCACCAGGCGCTTGGCCTTTTCTACCACCATTTCTGCCACCTGAGTATGCCTCTGAGGCGGCTCGTCAAAAGTGGAGCTAATCACCTCGGCTTGAGGCACGCTGCGTTCCATATCGGTAACTTCTTCCGGGCGCTCGTCAATCAAAAGGATGATGAGATAAACTTCTGGATGATTCCTGGTGATACCATTGGCTATATTCTGAAGGAGCATCGTCTTTCCGGTGCGAGGAGGAGCCACGATAAGGCCCCGTTGTCCTTTCCCTATAGGGACGAAGAGATCAATGATGCGGGTGGAAAAGTTGTCGGGATCTGTTTCAAGCCGCAACCATTCGTTGGGATAGATGGGAGTCAGGTTGTCAAAAAGGATCTTGTTGCGCGCCTTCTCAGGATCTTCAAAGTTTATTTTCTCTACCTTAAGTAGGGCAAAATAGCGCTCCCCTTCTTTGGGCGGTCTTATAAGGCCGGAGATGGTGTCTCCGGTGCGAAGATTAAAACGCCTTATCTGAGAAGGGGAGACATAAATATCGTCAGGCCCTGGCAAATAGCTGTAATCCGGAAAGCGTAAGAAACCAAACCCTTCCGGCAAAACCTCAAGCACCCCTTCTCCCCGGACTTCACCCCCGCGCTCCAGGTGGGCCTGAATGATAGAGTAGATGATTTCCTGCTTGCGCATGGAAAGAGGGCCTTCAATACCGTATTTCTGGGCAAGCTCCTGTAATTCCGCCAGGGATTTGCGGCGGAGCTCGGTAAGGCTTATGGGTTCGGGCCTTTCCTGCGGTTCCTGAGGAGTTTCCTCTTTCGGAACTTGAGGCTCCGTTGGTATTTCCTGTTCTTCTTTAAGGGTTTCTTGCACTTCAGACATGGCCAAACACCTCTTTCTATTTTTGCTTTTGATGCCTGCCTTGTTAGGGAAGGCTCAAAAGGAGAGCTTTAAGAAATTTCTGCAGGCAACCTAAATTTTAGGCCCATCTTTTGAAAAGTCAAGCTGATGTATTGGTCCAGTACCTTTGGCACTC
>JALSPN010000074.1 GCA_026985945.1 Thermodesulfobacteriales bacterium | reverse complement strand
CAAATTGGGAAAGATATTTCATAAGGACCTGGTACTCGGGACTTTCCGGAGTGATATCGGGCTTGAGGATAATGATCATCGAAAACCACCTCCAATGCTAACTTTAAACTGGCATTGTAACTCTCCTGAAAGGCTTTGCAATCAATCCGGAATTTCAAAACCAGAATATCAAAAAGCTTGACTTTCAAAATTAGTTTATATAGTATGCTTTTTGATTTAAAAATTCCTTTAAGGAGGGTGGAGATGAACCTAAAAGATGCCATTTTCTCCCTACAAGCCTTCTTTTTTGCCAAGATTCTGGGAGCCTTAATTGTCTTAATTGTGGGGATTTGGCTTTCCAGAAGAATTGCTAACTTCTTCGGCCGAGTTTTTGATCGTAAAGGGGTAGATTTAACACTTTCAAATTTTTTAAGAGGTCTAATTTACTACGCCTTAATACTTTTAGTTCTGATTGCGGCCGCCGGACAGCTTGGCATCAACACCATGTCCTTTCTCACCGTGCTTGGTGCTTTAGGTCTTGCCATTGGCCTGGCCTTAAAGGATTCTCTCTCCAACATCGCTGCGGGTGTAATGTTGATCCTCTTTCGTCCTTTTCGGATAGGAGATGCCGTTACGGTAGCAGGAGTAACTGGAGGAGTCCAAATGGTAGGGCTTTTTAACACCGTTTTACACACTCCAGACAACCAAAAAATAATCATCCCCAATAGCAAAATTTTAGGAGATATCATCACCAATATTACCGCTAATGATAAAAGACGAATTGATTTGGTGGTTGGTATAAGTTACGAAGACGACATTGATAAAGCCAAGGCTATTCTCTGGGAACTGGCAGCCAAGGATTCACGAATTTTGAAAGACCCAGCCACTACAGTGGCCGTTGCAGAACTGGCAGACAGTTCTGTCAATTTAGTCTTCAGACCATGGGTGAAAACTTCAGACTATTGGGCAGTTCGTTTTGACCTCACTGAAAAGATCAAAAAGACCTTTGACCAGGAAGGCATCAGCATTCCTTATCCGCAACAAGACGTCCATCTTTTCGTAGAGAAAAAAGGAAATGGTGATTAATAGCGGCCCCCTACTTTAAATTGAGGCCTTAAATTCCTGTCGAAAACCATTTAAAATAGGAGGGTGAAAAGAGACAGGAGGACTTTTCATGGCTGGTTTTGACAAGAAAAAGGCTATTGAGGCCGCCATTTCTCAGATTGAGAGGCAATTCGGCCGCGGAATGATCATGCGGCTGGGGGAGGCCCCCAAAATAAAAGACGTGGCCGTGATCTCAAGCGGCTCTTTAGGGGTCGATATTGCCACGGGAGTGGGTGGCATTCCTAAAGGGCGCATTACCGAAATTTTCGGGCCAGAATCCTCTGGAAAGACCACCCTTGCCTTACACGTAATTGCTGAAGCCCAAAAAAATGGTGGAACGGCGGCCTTTATTGATGCGGAACACGCCCTTGATGTCCACTACGCTGAAAAGCTGGGAGTAAAGGTAGATGATCTCCTGGTATCACAGCCTGATACCGGAGAGCAGGCCCTTGAAATTGCAGAAGTCCTTGCTAGAAGCGGAGGGGTGGATGTCATCGTGGTGGATTCGGTGGCCGCTCTTGTGCCTCAGGCCGAAATCGAAGGCGCCATGGATGACGTCCAGGTAGGGCTTCAGGCCCGCCTCATGTCCAAGGCCATGCGGAAGCTTACCGCTGCCATCGCCCGCACCGGCACCGCGGTGATCTTCATCAACCAGATTCGGATGAAAATCGGCATGGGAGGATACGGAAACCCCGAAACCACACCAGGGGGTAACGCCCTTAAATTTTATTCCAGCCTGAGACTTGATATTCGCCGCATCGGCACCATTAAAGACGGCGGGGAACCCGTGGGAAACCGGGTTAAGGTCAAGGTGGTCAAAAACAAGATGGCCCCTCCCTTCAAAGAGGCCGAGTTCGACATTTACTACGGCGAGGGGATTTCCAGATATACCGAAATTCTCGATCTTGGAGTCAAGATGGGAATAATTGACAAAAGCGGGGCCTGGTATTCCTATCAGGGAGAACGCCTGGGTCAGGGACGCGAAAATGTAAGGCGTCTCCTGCAGGAAAAACCTGACTTGGCCAGAGAGTTAGAGGCCAAAATAAGAGAGCTTGCCGGCTTCCCTCCCGTAAAAGAGACTTCTGAGGCCTCTGAGACCCATGCAGGATAATCCCCTCAAGGACTTACACTTTCTGGTAGCCGGAGACGTCATGCTTGACCGCTATTTCTGGGGAGAGGTGGAACGCATCTCCCCAGAGGCCCCGGTTCCGGTCTTCAATCTGCGTTACATCACCAAAACGCTGGGAGGGGCGGCAAACGTAGCTCACAACTTAAGGAGCCTGGGAGCAGAAGTAGATCTGGCCGGAGTGATCGGTGAAGATCACGAAGGAGAAGAATTTACCGCCCTTCTCAAAGAGAAACGAATCGGACTCCGGGGAATTATAAAAGAAAGAGAAAGACCCACCACGGTTAAAACCAGAATTATTGCCTCTTCCCAACAACTTTTGCGCATTGACGCCGAAGACCGTTCCCCCCTTTCACAAGCTAGCGCAGAGGCCTTAAAGGCCCGGCTTAAAGAGTTATTACCAAAATCAAATGGTTTAATACTTTCGGATTATGCCAAGGGGCTTTTTTTTACCGATGGGCTTTCAGGCTGGCTTATCCGGCAGGCCCGTCAAAGGGATCTTCCCGTCCTGGTTGATCCCAAAGGTTTTCATTGGGAACGATATCAAGGAGCCACCTGCGTGACCCCAAACCTTAAAGAACTCAAAGAAATAGCAAAAGCCGAAGGTCTTCTCACCCAGGATATGCCTGCGGTCTGCGAACACCTGTGCCGGAAATATGAATTTTCGTTCATGCTGGTCACCATGGGGCCTGAAGGCATTTATCTTCACCACCCCGAAATCAAGAAGAAGTTTCCGGCAGAAGCCCGGGAAGTTTATGATGTTTCAGGCGCAGGAGACACAGTTATCGCTACGGTTAGTGCTTTTTACACCGCAGGGTTCCCCCTGGAGAAGGTCGTTACTTTGGCCAATAAGGCTGCCGGTATAGTGGTTGGTAAGGTGGGGACACAACCCATCCTCTGGGAAGAGATTGCACAATATGTTTAATCTGCGTTGACGAAACAGGGCTTTTCTTTTATAGGATTAGCTCATCCCATAAAGGAGGAGGGAGAAAAGATGGCCAGACACAAAAAGATAGAGCGCATGCGAGAGATTGAAAGACGCCGTCGTCGGCGGGCAAGACTTGCTAAATTACGTGCGAAGGGCCTCTTCCCGCGCCCAGAAGGTTATGATCCCCGGGTTTATCCTTATGTGGCCTACGCGGTGGCCAAAGGGATCATGACGCTTGAAGAGGCCCTTAAAAGACTTGAAGCCGCCAAAATAGAAGGCTCTTCCTAACGGGCACGCTCTATAAGGCAGAGCATTTCCCTTACCGCCTCTTTCATCCCCACCATAATGGCCCGGGCCACGATGGCGTGCCCGATACTAAATTCCTCTATTTCAGGGATAGCGGCCACAGGAGAAATATTTCCGTAGTGAAGGCCGTGGCCGGCATGGACTTCAAAACCGAGATCTCTGGCGACCCTTGCCGCCTCTTCAAGCCGGGTGAATTCAAGGTCTTGCTCCTCTTCACCCTCGGCCTCCGCATAATGGCCCGTATGAAGTTCCACGATGTCAGCACCGGTCTTGGCAGCGGCTTTGAGTTGTTCTGGATCGGGATCAATAAAAATACTCACCTTCAACCCGGCTTCTTTTAAGTCTTCCACGGCCTCTCTCACTTTTGCCGTCCTTCCCTTGACCTTAAGCCCCCCTTCGGTGGTGATCTCCTGCCGCCTTTCAGGAACCAGGGTTACCTGATCGGGCCGAATCTCTTTGGCAATTTT
>JALSPN010000073.1 GCA_026985945.1 Thermodesulfobacteriales bacterium | reverse complement strand
TGATATTTGCCAGGATTTTCGGGCTTGGTTGTGTCTACAAAGGCTGACGGATAAGACTCTGGCTTCATTTCGAAATTATTCAAAGGTCTCTAGAAAATAAAAAAGGAGGAAAACGCATGAACGAAACTATAGCCGGTCTTTCCCAAGGTGGAGACCGTAGTTCTATTTTAGAGCATCAGGAAAGACGCCTTCAGGAACAGCTCTCCAAAATCCGCCACAAAATCATGGTTATGTCTGGGAAGGGAGGGGTTGGTAAAAGTTCGGTGGCGGTAAACCTGGCTATCGGCCTTTCCCTTCAGGATTTTATGGTGGGTCTTCTGGACGTTGACCTTCACGGACCCAATGTACCCAAAATGCTCGGCTTGCGGAGAGGGCGTTTGCAGCGTCGACCTGATGGGCGCATCGGAGCCATCGTTTATTCCCCCAATCTCAAATTTCTTTCCATTGAACCCCTTCTTCCTCAGGAAGACGCAGCTGTCATCTGGCGAGGGCCCTTGAAAATCTCTGCTATCAGGCAATTCATAGCTGACATCGACTGGGGGAAACTTGATTACCTCATCATAGATGCTCCCCCAGGCACCGGAGACGAACCCCTTACCGTGGCCAAAACTATCCCAGATGCCTATGCCCTTCTGGTTACTACTCCCCAGGAGGTTTCTCTGATAGATGTTCGTAAATCTTACAACTTTTGTCGTAAGGTGAAAATGCGGATTCTGGGCCTTGTCGAAAATATGAGTGGTTTTATCTGCCCTCATTGTGGAAAGGAAGTAGATCTCTTCAAGAGGGGTGGGGGAGAAAGGCTTGCTGAGGAGCTCGGGATCAAATTCCTGGGGCGTATTCCGGTGGATCCGAGGGTGGTTGCCGCAGGTGATGCGGGCAAACCGATGATTGCTGCCTATCCCGAATCCAAAACTGCTGAGGCTTATGAGGAGCTGGTAAGAAATGTAGTAGCTGCCACTGAAGAGCTCTACCGGGATATAGAAGAAGGGCGTTACATGCGGGTAGCCATCCCGGTTGAAGGGCCCAATGTGGCGGAGACGCTTGACAAAACAGACCTTTTTGCCGTTTATGATGTCGAAAAGGGGCAGGTGAAGGTCAAAGACGTGGTCAAAAAACCTGCAGACACTTCCCTTGATCTCTGGCTCAAAGAGCAGGTCATTACCCATCTTCTCATTCCGCAGGTGCCTGAAGAAACCAGAAATCAGCTCCAAAGGATTGGTATTCGTCTTATAGAAGGAGTTCCCTCCAAAATCAAAGCAGATATGGCCCTTCAGGATTACCTCGCAGGAATCTTAAAATAAAATTTTAAGTAAAATTCAGAAAAAAAGATATTCTATAGTCCGGAAGCCCCTAAAAAGGGGCTTTTTCTTTTAATTTTAAGAGTTAGACTTATCTTTTAAAAAAGAGCTATTAGGAGGTGAGGCTGTATGGAGCTCTATTTAATGCAGCATGGTAAAGCCCTTCCGGAATCTGAAGACCCGGTGCGCCCTCTTTCTCCTGAGGGACGTGAGGAAATAAGACGCAGTGCCAAGGCTTTAGCCAAAATGGGCCTTAAATTCGATCTAATCCTTTCAAGCACCAAGACCCGAGCGAAAGAAACCGCAGAAATAGTAGCCGAAGAAACGGGTTACCCCATGGAAAAAATCAAAGAATATGCCGAGTTCAAGCCTCTGGGGCCGCCCGAAGAAGCTATTAAGATTCTTAAAGATCATGCCGGAGCCCAGAAAGTTTTCGTTGCCGGGCATCTGCCTTCGCTTGCAGAAATTGCCTCTTATCTTCTCGGAGGGGAGAAAAAAGTAAGAGTGCATTTTGAATTCGGAGGACTCTGTCGAATAGATACCGATCTTACCCCTGGAGAGGGGGAAATTGTCTATCTTCTTTTGCCCGAACAACTAGCCTTAATCACCGAAGAAATCGTCGAAGAATAAGAGCTCTTCTTCTTTAACCGGCCCTAAGGTTACAAGGGCCGGTTTTTGAGAAAAGACCTCTTCGGCAAAGGAAGCAATCTCTTGGGTGGAAAGAGACGTTAGCTGTTCGAGAGTTTCTTCAAAAGAAATATATCTTTCAAATAAGATTTCATTTCTCGCTATACGGGCTATTCTGGACTCCAGGCTATCAGAAGAAAGCAAGAGAGCGCTTTTAAGATGGTCAAAGGCCGCTTCCTGTTCACCTCGCCGAAACTCCCCGGCGCAAAGAGAGGCTATTTCCTGGAAGATGATACGGAAGGTTTCTTCTAGTCGTTCCGGTTCTACCGCCACATAGACGGCAAGCAACCCTGTATCCTGATAAAGTGAGAGGAAGGAATATACCGCGTAGGCAAGCCCCCTTTTCTCTCGAATTTCCTGAAAGAGCCGGGAGCTCATGTTGCCCCCAAGAAGGGTATTGAGATAAAGGGCGGCGTAACGGCTTTCAGAAGTTGCCCCTGGGGTTGGGACTCCTAAAACCAGGTGAACCTGCTCAAGCTCCCGAAAATAGGCCTTCTTCCCTTTTTGCGGCCTGGGGGGACGTCTTTTAGGAAGATTATAGCGTTTGAGTCTTTTTATAAATTTTTCCGCAAGATCGCAGAGATATTCGTGTTTTGCTGCTCCTGAAGCGACCAGATAGAGATTAGGAGGGCCGTAAAAACGGTCAAAGTAGGAAAGAATTTTTTCTCTGGTAAAGGTTGAGACCGTCTCCCACCCTCCCAGAATAGGTGTTCCTAGAGGATCTCCACCCCAGATATAAGTCCCAAAAAGCTCATGAACGAGTTCTTCTGGAGAATCTTCTACCATTTTAATTTCTTGCAAAATTACCTGCTTTTCCCGCTCGATATCTTCTTCTGCAAAACGAGAATTCAAAAGAAGATCTGTAAAAAGATCCAGGATCCGGGGAAGGTCCTCCGGAAGAACCTTGGCGTGAAAACAGGTCTGCTCACGAGAAGTGAAGGCGTTTGAGTAACCCCCCAGGCGATCCATTTCTTTGGCGATCTCCTGGGCCGAACGGCGAAAGGTGCCCTTAAAAAGCATGTGTTCGATGAAATGGGTAAGGCCTGCTTCTTCCGGGGTTTCATCCCGACTACCTACATTTATCCAAAAGCCCAGAGAAACCGTGGGAAAGTTTTTTATTTCTTCTGTCAGAACCTTAAGTCCTGAAGGAAGGACCGTTTTGCGGAAATAAGCTTCCAAGTTCCTCTTAAACACTAAATATTCCTTCATAAATCAAAGGTTTTTTTTATTATAAACCAAATTTCCGGTTAATCCTCCCCTTGTATGTTTACTTACAGGGAGTTCATTCAATTAAGAGAGGGAATAGTGGGGAAGGATCGGTTGTTTCCATCCTGGAGCGCCTGTCTTTTAAACAAGCAGCTCGTGGGGGAGATGAACCATCCTTCCCCGCGTTTGTAAAGTCAACCCGCAGCGCCCTTCTCAAAGGGCTGCTCGCATACAAGGTGAAACCGGGAAGGGCACTTCCCCACAGGGCCCTACTCCGCCTTCCTGGAAGAATTCTGTGCCCGGCAAAAATTGCATGTCGTAAGACTTAATCCCAGAAAAGTCCCCTATCTCCTGGAAGTTCTGGGCCAGAGGGCCAAAACCGATCGCCTCGACGCAAAGGCCCTTCACGCCTACGGAAAAATCGTTGACCCCTCCGAAATCCAAATCTGCAAGCTTGACGAAAGAAAAGAAAAACTGGCTTTTCTTCTCTCTGATTATTTCTTTCTTCGCCAGCAACAAACTACCTTTGCTAATCATCTAGAAGCCCTGGAAAGAAACCCTTTTTCGTCTTCCAGAAGTAAAGATTTTGTGCGGAAACAGCTTCAAGCCATTAGAGGGCAAATTAAAGCCTTACATGAGGAGATGGAGAAACTGAGCCGGGAGGACGAAGAGCTGGGAGTAGAGTGGAGAAGATGAAAGAGATAGGAGGTGTAGGACTTT
>JALSPN010000072.1 GCA_026985945.1 Thermodesulfobacteriales bacterium | reverse complement strand
GGGCCGGGTGATAAAGGGGGGCGAAAAGAAAACAGAGGCCAAATTGTTCCAGACATTCAGCCGCCATCTCAGGTGGCATATCGATCTTGACACCCAAAGCCTCCAGCACGTCAGCACTTCCACACCGGCTTGAAACCGAACGGTTACCGTGCTTGGCTACCTTGACCCCTGCTGCGGCTACCACAAAGGCCGCTGCCGTAGAAACATTAAAGATTCCTTTCTGGTCTCCCCCGGTGCCACAGGTATCCACCAGGGGCTCTTCAGGTGGGAGCGAATGGGGCACTTTAAGAGAAGCGGCCCTTAAAACTCTCGCCGCCGAAGCTATCTCCTCCCACGTTTCCCCTTTGGCCCGTAAAGCTACAAGAAAACCCGCAAGCTGGGAATCGTTTATCTCCCCTTCTAAAATAGCCTCAAAGATCTCTTCCGTCTCCTGGGGAGCGAGGTCTTTTCTTTCCAGAAGTTTTTCGATCACACTCTTGATGTCTTTCATTTCTTTCTCCGCAAAAGAGCTTAAGGGCCGTTTAAGCTTTAATCCCTTTAGGGAGGACTTACAAGCTTCGCCAGAAAAGACTTCTCTCTCCCTCCCGAAGTATTAGAAACCGCCCAATAACCCCTGATTAAACATACATTTTGGCTGCGAGTTCCACGAGGCGTTCTGCTTCAAGCCAATCATCAAGGGCCTTTCCGGGCTCTTTGCCACGCTTTTCATAAAGCTGGTAGGCAATCTTTTCGATGAGTTCCTTTTTGGCCCGTTTTGCCTCTTCGGGAGACCCGATAAATTCCACCACCAGATTATCCTCTTTGGCGGATTGGACTTCAATCCCTTTCACATTGCCATTTTCTCGTAAGATATAAATGGCCCTGGGTGATCGAAGGGTATGAATCAGGTGGCTGGTATGTTCCGCATCAACTCCGCCTACAAAGACCTCTACGCTCTTTTTCTTCGGCTCGTATGCCAGCCCCAAAAAGGGCATTTCGCGGCAGACTTCATGCCCCCCTACCAGCACACATACCGGGCGAAATTGCTGCTCGCCGTTGAATTTTTTTAAAAATTCCGGCCAATCCTTCTTTAAAATCCTTTCTTTTTTCATCCCTCCATCCTCCTTTTGTGTCTTTGGCATCAGTTTTCTTCTCATCCTAAAAAATAACCATTAAAGTAGTTTTTTCTCCCTTTTTGGCCCTTGTCTTCTCGCCTACTAATTGCTACCCAGAGATAAATCCTCCCGAGGAGGTCTGGCGATGGCAGAAAAGGTAGTCGTTATAGGTGCCGTAGCGGCAGGCCCGAGGGCAGCTTCCCGTTTTAAAAGGCTTCGTCCCGAGGCCGAAGTTTACCTGATCGACAAAGACGATCTTATCTCTTATGGTGGATGCGGAATCCCCTATTACATTTCGGGTGATATTCCAGATGAAACGGAGCTTCGCAAAACCGCTTTTCACATGGTCCGGAATGAAGCCTTCTTCGAAAATGCCAAGGGCCTCCACGTGCTCACCAAAACCTTAGCTACCAGGATAGACCGGGAAAAAAGAGTTGTCCATGTCAAAAATTTGGAAACTGGCCAGGAAGACACTCTTCCTTACGACAAGCTGGTCCTTACTACCGGAGCCTCGCCCTTTATCCTCCCTCTCCCTGGGCGAGAGCTTGACGGAGTCTTTGCCGTCTCCAATCTTCATTCCGCCGTCGAAATTAAAGAACGGATTGCCAAAGGGCAGGTAGAGAAGGTGGTGATTATCGGGGCTGGTCCCATAGGGCTTGAAATGGCCGAAGCCTTCCGGGATCTCTGGGGACTCGAAGTGACGATATTGGAATACTTTGACCAGCCTCTTCCCCGTATTATCGACAAACCTCTGGCCCGCATCGTAGCCCATCACCTGGAAGAAAAAGGTGTCAAACTGGTAGTCAACGCCCGCACTAAAGAGATTGAAGGCAAAGATGGCAAAGTGGTAGCGGTGGTTACCGAAGATGGCCGCTATCCCTGCGACCTGGTCTTGATGGCTACCGGCGTGCGTCCTAACAGCCAGATCGCAAGAGAGGCAGGGCTTTTGGTGTCCCCGCTTACAGGTGGAATTGTAGTCAATGAGCGCCTGCAAACTTCAGACCCAAACATTTACGCCGGTGGGGACTGTATTGAAGTAACCCACCTGGTAACCGGCAAAAGGTTGGTTTTGCCTCTTGGGTCATTGGCCAACCGACACGGCCGCATAATCGGGACCAATCTCGCCGGCGGAACGGAGACCTTCCGCGGAGCGGTGGGGGCGTTTGTGATGAAGTGTTTTGATCTTGCCATCGCCGCCTGTGGTATTTCTTACTCCGTAGCCCTGGCTGAAGGCTTTGAGGCCTTCTACGCCCTGCACAACCAGACGGAGAGGGCCCACTATTATCCGGGGGCGGAATTTATTTTCGTAGAAATTGTGGCTGATCGTCGTGATCGGCGGGTGCTTGGCTTTCAGGCCGTAGGGCCGGTCACCGATGGGGCTATGGCCCGGGTAAATTCTCTTGCCAAACTCCTGGAATTCAAACCCCGCCTGGAAGATACGGCTTATATGGAACTGGCCTACGCGCCACCTTTCAACACCGCTCTTGACCCCTTAAATGTAGTCTCCATGGTGGCTAACAACCTGGCAGATGGTCTTTTCAAACCCATTACCTGGGACGAAGTAAAAGAGCGTCTGGAGAAAGGCGATCCTCAGACCATCTTTGTCGATGTGCGCCATCCCAAAGAAGCGGCTCCTTTCATGGAAAAATATCCGGGCCGCTGGATACACGTGGTCTATGATCAGGTAAGGCACAATCTGGATAAAATCCCCAAAGACAAAGACGTCATACTTATCTGCAATTCTTCCATGCGTTCTTATGAAGCGGCCCGGGTGCTTTACGGCGCGGGTTACGAAAGGGTCTTTGTCCCCCTCGGGGGGCTTAACTTCCCCCGTCGCTGGGGCTGGAAGGAGCTAAGCCTTTAAAATCTAGGCCCGGCTCTCAACAGGCCGGGCCTTCCAAGCTTTATATGTTCAAAATCTTTCTGGTAGGTTTGGGTGGGTTTTTGGGTGCCGTGGCACGTTATTTGATTACGGGAGTCCTCTGGCGTTTCTCTCCTCTTTTCCCCTGGGGAACATTGCTGGTCAACACTTTGGGCTCCCTATCTCTCGGTTTCATAATGGCTCTGGTGTCAGAAACGCTACTTATTTCCCCTGCTGCCAGGCTCTTTTTAGCCGTGGGGTTTCTGGGCTCTTTTACCACCTTCTCTACTTTTGTTTACGAAACCAGTGCCTTACTGGAAGGTGGCAATTTTTGGCTGTCCGGTCTTAACCTGGCAGCCAGTATCTTTCTGGGGCTTCTTGGAATTCGCCTGGGAGCACTTTTAGCCTATCGCTTTTTTCTTTAGAAGATCTATGGCTTACAAAAAACTTTCTATTTACCTGGACGAAGAAGACCGCTGGGGTAAAAAACCCCTCTGGGAAGAAGTGCTTTGCTTTCTAAAAAACGAAGGCGTCCGGGGAGCCACGGTCTTCAAAGGCGTGCTTGGATGGGGGCCAGACGGGGTGGTTCATACGGTCCGCCTCCTACGAGCCAGTGGTAACCTTCCCTTAAAGATCGAAGTTATCGAAGAAGAATATCTCCTGAAAAAACTTTTACCCACTCTTCAGAAGATGGTTAAAAAAGGCCTCATCACCCTCTCAGATGTGGAAGTTATAAAAAGTTGAGAGTTTAAACTAGAAATTTTCCCCTAAGTTCCGGATAAGAGATGAGAAAGGGGCACCTCTCTTTTATATTTCAAACCCAAGTTTGACAGTCAAAAAAGGCCCCTAATTTCCGGATAAGGTGTGTAATTATTGATAAAGACGATATTGCATCTCTAGAAACCAAAAAAACAGCTGGACAAAAATTCCGAGAAAGACTCTTCCTGGCTTCTCTTAACTCTTAACTGGAA
>JALSPN010000071.1 GCA_026985945.1 Thermodesulfobacteriales bacterium | reverse complement strand
TCCCATTTTTCGGAACGAAAAATGGGAACGGATCCTAAAGAGACAATGTTACATAAAAAGTGCTCCCAGTAATAGTAATTGGCCATGAAGATATTTCTTTATCTTCACTTTGGGGCTTTGTTGTTAATGGCTTTTTATGGTCTATATCGCCTGAGGCTTCTTTATCTCTGGAGAAAAGAGAAAAAGATTTCCAGAGATACATCCCAGAACTTCTTCTCGTGTGAAAAATTAAAGAAGGTTACCGTTCAGCTTCCTATTTACAATGAACGTTTTGTAGTCAAACGGCTTATAGATTCGGTCTGTCAACTCCACTGGCCCAGGGAATTGTTAGAAATTCAGGTCCTTGACGATTCCGACGACAAAACCCGCTTCATTGTGGATCGGCAGGTAGAGAAGTGGCAGAAACGAGGAGTAAATATTTATCTTTTACGGCGAAGAGAACGAACCGGCTACAAAGCGGGGGCCCTGGCTTATGGGCTCAAGAAGGCCACCGGAGACTTTATCGCCATTTTTGACGCCGATTTTTTGCCTCCCAGAGATTTTCTCAAAAAAACGATGCCCTATTTTCAGGACACCAGGGTAGGATTCGTCCAGAGCCGCTGGGGTTTTTTAAACGAAGAACATTCCTGGTTTACCAGGCTCCAGGCAGTATTTCTCTCCGCCCATTTCGGAGTGGAGCAATTTCTTCGTTTCAGAAAAGGATTTTTCCTCAATTTCAATGGTACGGCTGGTATCTGGAGAAAAGAGGCCATCGTCTCGGCCGGAGGATGGCAGGCTGATACCGTCACGGAGGACCTTGATCTGAGCTTCAGAGCCCAGCTTAAAGGCTGGCGAGCCGTTTATCTGGACGATCTCGAAGTGCCTTCAGAATTACCGATCACCCTGGCCGCCTTAAGAAACCAGCAGAGACGCTGGGCCAAGGGTTCCATCCAGACGGCCCGCAAAATTCTTCCCTTTCTCTGGCGTTCGAAGGCTACCCTGGCCCAGAAGATAGAAGGGACGATCCATCTCCTTTCAAATCTAGGCTGGCTTATGGGATCTTTAATCTTTCTGACCCTCTATCCTGCCCTTCTTCAAAGGGTGGGGATTGGACTCTATCAGATTTTACGCGTCGATTTTCCCCTTTTTGTTCTGGCTACAGGGGCCTTCCTTTGCTACTTCTATTTTCACGAAAGATATGGGAGAAGGCAAAGCGCCCCCAAGCTCCTCAAAAACTTTGTTTTATTGCCTGCCTTTGGCCTGGGGCTGGCTCCGGCCGTAGCCCTCGGAGTCCTTGAAGGTCTCTTCAGCTATGGGGGAGAATTTGTAAGAACCCCCAAGTTTGGCCTTACCACCTCTAAAAGGCTCTGGAAAAAGATAAGAGGTTATCATCGCGTCAGCTGGTTCAACTTCGTCATCGATCTCGGATTTTTTATCTACAGTCTTTTCCCCATAATTTTTGCCCTCAAAAGAGGAACACTCCTGGCCCTGCCCTTTCTGGCCATCTTCAGTCTGGGTTTTCTTTTAATGCTTTATCTCGATCTTTTCGATCTCTTAAGCCATTCTTCCATCCCGCCCTCAAAATTCCTGACCGGGCCCAGATCATAGATTCTGTGGATACTATAGGTAAAACCGGAGCGCACTCCACCGGTGCAGTAATAAACAGTAGGGCGATCGGGCTTAACCCCTTTACTTCTTAAAATCCTGAGAATTTCCGCCCGGGATTTAAGATATCCGTCTTCTCCGAGAAAGGTCTTCCAGTGAATATGGATCGCTCCCGGAAGATGACCAGCCAGATACTCTGGCAAAGAACGGGTATCAATGACATTTATTTCCCCGCGATGTTTTTTTAGCCATTGAGTGTCACAATTCACTTCGGGGCGCAATTGCCAGTGA
Source organism: Thermodesulfobacteriales bacterium (assembly GCA_026985945.1). GTDB lineage: Bacteria > Desulfobacterota > Thermodesulfobacteria > Thermodesulfobacteriales > Thermodesulfatatoraceae > Thermodesulfatator. Next base: position 2,052 of record JALSPN010000071.1, on the reverse strand, counting down.
TACATCACGGGATGGGAAATCTTTAGCACCCTCGCTTCCAGGGGAAATCCTTCTTTTACCCAGGCCTTAAGACCACCATTGAGGAGAAAAAGACAACCTTTGTGCCCCAGATACTCGAGCACCCAGAGGATCCATCCTTCTCCACCCCAGCTTGAGGCGGCATCCCCGTAGGCCACTATCGTGGCGTCCTCAGAAATTCCCATGTTACCCAGGGCCCTGGCCAGCTCTGAAGGAGGCCTTAAACGGTATTTAATGCCCTCAGAATCGGTAGAGGTAAATTTCTCCCAGGAAAAATTAAGGGCAGAGGGAATATGCCCCTTCAAATAGCGGGCTTCCGGCCGGGCATCAAGCACAATAACCTGCTCTTTTTTAAGCAATCTTTGGAGCTCCTCAGGAGTTATAAAAGCAAACTGGCCGGATAAACACCTTCCTCCCAGAACCCCAAAAAAAGAAAGAAAAATTGTCAGAATTGCAAAACTTTTCATGGGGTCTCTCCTTTTGCCTTTTTCCGGCCAGAATATTTAAATCCCGAGAGAAAACAGATTAAAGAGACCACAAACAAAATAGCTGTCATGAAGTGGTTTTCCTGCCAGAGGCCAAAGAGGGCGTAGTCTCTCAGGACATAATAGGGCAAAAAGGCCACCCAACCTAACAGGAGTCCTTCTGGACGAAAATTCAAGGGAAGAAAAATGAGAAAAAGAAGCACATACCAGGGATGAAGGGTGGGAGTGGTTAAGAGAAAGGCCAGCGCTACCAGATAAAGAGATTTTTCCAGGGGGAAGTTCTTTTGATAGATCAAAAACCCCAGGCTCAGAAAACTCAGAAGGAGCACCACTCTGGCTTCCGTTTTCCCCCATAAAGCTTTAAGAATTTCATAAAGAAAACCCGAAAATTCCCATTGGAGAGTATATATTTTTAAGGTTCCAAAAAGATGAGAAAGATGACCCAGAAACGGGAGTAGAAGAAGAAAAATTATAAGCCCCACTCCGGCCCCAAAGGCTACTTGAGGAAGCCCCGCCTTGGGGGAAAGACCTGAATTGAAAAGCCGTTTTGGGGCTTTCAGGAAAAAAGGCAAAAAAATCAGTGGGACAATTTTTACCATAATAGCCATTCCCTCACACAATCCCGCCCTGAAAAATTGCTTTCTCTTCAGAAAGTAAAGAGTCAATATCACAAAAAGCCCCAGGGCTGCCTCAAGGTGTCCGGACGAAGAAACTTCCAGCACGGCAAGCGGATGCCAGGCATAAGCTATCGCTACTCCAGGCCGGGGAGCAAGCTTCGTCAGAAAGAAACAGGTCACGAGGTCAAGGAGCGTCAAAAGGCTTTTAAGACCTACCAGCCCGGGAAAAAGTTTCCAGGCCAGAGCAAAAAGCACCTGAGCCCCTGGAGGATAGATGGTTACCAGGTGGGGATGATTAGTCCTGGCCAGGATTTCGGCCATTGGCCCTTTAACGGAGTCCACGAAAGCCGCCGGAGGAAGATCGTAAGGGTTTTCCCCGGCCGCAACCCGGGCACCATCCCAGAGATAGCGATAGAGATCATCGGAGAGCTGCGGAATATCTGAGACGAAAAAGACCCTGAAAATAAAGGCCCAAAAAATTACTTCCAGGGCCGTCAGGCCAAAATATTTTTTTGAAAGGCCATACCAAATAGCTCCCAGGATTGCCACTTCCAGGGCCGAAGTCAGGACCAGTTGAGGAAAGGCCAGGCGAAGATCAGCCTGCCTTGAAAGATAAAAATAGCCAAGGCCCATTATCAAAGGGCCTATCCAGCGAAACGATCGGCAGGTATGTTTTATTCGATGTGTTTTTCTGAGAAACATAATATCCTGACATTTTATCTCAAACTTAATTCCCGGTTAGCGGAGCAGAGAAGAGCCCTTCGGTATTATATTTCAAGGAAAATGCTCACTTTGACTGTTTCACCGAAAGGGTGTGCTAGTGAGTAGCGAAGGGGGATTTCCCTCCCCATTGTAGGGGGAGGGTCAGGGTGGGGGTGAAAGCTCAGCAATCTGCGCCAGCCTCCACCCACCCCCCTCCCTGCAAGGGAGGG
>JALSPN010000070.1 GCA_026985945.1 Thermodesulfobacteriales bacterium | reverse complement strand
ATAGACCTCAGGCTCCACAAAAAGCCCCGAAGTCTGAAAGAACTCCCCCTCCACCACTTCACCCAGAGTGGTCTCCCTTAAAAGAGACGGCTCCTCGCTGTCACAGCGGAGGTGGAAGACCTTAAACTCCTTCCAGGACCTGCTGGAAGAAATAGCGGCCTCGATAAGTTCAGAGAAGACCTCCTCCTCATAGACCTCTGCAAAATGGCGCAGGTTAAGACAGAGGGCCCGGGCCTTGTCCTCCCACCAGGCCTTGAAAAGCACAGGAGCCAGAGCCGAAACCTCTGAGGCCGAGAAGGAGCGTCTTACCACCAGGGGAGAATGGGCAAAAATGCTCGTATGCCCCGAAGATTTGAGCCGGCCTAAAAAGGCCTTAAGTTCTCTGGGAGAACGAAATCTTTCTTCTGCAAAAAGGGCCAGAGGATGGGTGGAAGCATAACAGATGCGGGCCCCGAGAAAGCTCAAAAAGAGTGTGTCCCGAAAAAGGGCCTTATCTTCAGCAAGCAAAGAGTCGAAAAAGGGCCTTGCCCGGGAAAGAAAGGCTTTGTGATAAGCATTTAAGGAAAACATCTATTCGTAACCTCCGGTGCTACCAAAACCTCCCCGCGAGGCACGAGAAGGGGGCTCTAAGACTTCCTCCCACTCCGCCTCCACCAGGGCCTTTAGAAAAACCAGTTGCCCGATGCGTTCTCCGGCCTTAATTTCAACCGGATCTTTACGAAGATTTAAAACGGGGACCCGAAGCTCGTCTTCGGCCCCGCAATAGTCAAAGTCGATAATACCTGCGGAATGGGGAAAAATGAGCCCCTTTTTCCGGAAGAGAGAAGAACGGGGAAAGAGAAACATGGCATAGGGATATGGAGCTTCAATCACAAGCCCTGTCCGCACCAGGACCTGTTCCTGCGGAGGGATAAGGGTATCTTCCAAAGCGAAAACATCCCATCCCACAGCCCCGGGTGAGGCCTTTTCTGGAAGCCTTGCCCGGGGATCTTGGCGCCAGATTTTCAGTCTCATGCGTAGATCCTGATTTCTTCCCAGGTAGTGCGTAATTTTTTCAGGAGATCAAGGCCCTCCAGGAGAAAGACTCCCGTTTCTAACACGTCCAATCCTGAGATGTAGCGACACAGGCGGGCAGTTTCAAGGGCAGCTCCGATGGCTTCTGGAGAAAGAATGGCGATTTTCTCTTCCAGTTTGTCGTAATCTTCTTTTCGCACCCGAATTTTGCGCCCCTGAGGAGAAAAGCGCCCTATCTCCCGCAGCGCAAGGAGGACATACCAGACATGAGGCGTTACCGGAAAATCCACCCCTCCTGGAACCGCAGAAAGGCCCTGTTTGATCTTCTCTCCGGCAGGGGTCAAAATGTAAAGCCCTCCGGGCAGGAGATCTACCAGCCCGGAGGCCAGAAGCTTGCGCAGGGCGTGAAGGATGCTCGGATGTTCGGCCTCGGGATAAAGGGAGAGGATCTCTGCCTCACTTACTCCGCGCCAGAGAGGAATGCCCCTTAAGACACGCATTTCTTCCCTGGTTATTACGGGAAAACGCTCAATATTTGAGGCTATTTCGGCAAAAAGACGCCCTTTCTTACTGGGAAAACCGTTACCTATAACCCCTTCTCCTTCGGCCTTCTTCACCCAGCTGTCATCAGGGGGCATGTTTTCCGTGCGTGTTACTGTAAGGGCCATGACAGATTGCGCATGGACCGGGGCCAGATCTTCCAGAGATAAGATTTCTTTTCCGTAAGGAGTGATTTCGTAGGTGCCATCCGGAGTGCTTTTGATGAGGGAAAAACCTTCCAGGCGGAATAGGCTCTGTTTTATCCGGAAGGGGTCTTTCAGATCCTGAAGGGCCAGAAATTCTTCTATACCAGAGGCGCTCTTATCAGGGGCCTCCGCCACAGCTCGCAGGACAGAGATGTTCCAGCCACTGAGATCAAGGCTCGGATTCACCGTGATGGGCTCAAAAAAGAGCCTGGCTGCCATGAGGAGATGTTTGCCAGGGACCGTAAGGTTGCCCTGCGGATCGATGGCTCCCAGGCGTTCGAGGGCTTCGGTCTTCTGGCCGTCGAGAATCGACCTTAACATGGTAGTGCTAATAGAGATTTCCGGCACCAGGCCGGTTCGAAGAGCAGCCCACAGCTGGGCCCCAACTCCAGTAAAGGCGTAGAAATCTCCTTCTGGCAGGGTAAAAGTGAGGAGCCTCTGGGCTTCAAGCTCAAAAATATGACTTTCCGGGATAGGCTCCAGAAAATTTTTGCGCGCTGGCCCTACGGGAAGGGCCAGAATACTTCTGGCAAGCTCAGGGGTAACAAAAAATTCCACCTGAGCCGTTCGATAGGCCTCTAAAATGGCCTGGGCCCAGGGCTGAAGGCGCCCATCTTTTGCCAGACCGCGCTCTTCAAGCTCCTTGTTAATATCTTCCTGGAAATCGGTCCGTCCCTGAGCTCGCTCGCAAATCTGAAGCATGGAAATAATCCGGGAGCCTATCAGGCGGTAGCCTTCGTAAAGATCTTCAAAGTTGGTCTCCGTAGATTTCTGAGCCATCTCAAGGGATTCCAGAATGAGGAGACCGGAGCGAGTAAGGGCAAAACTGTCTTCCTCCTCGCTTATCAGGCCGGCTAAACGCAACTGAAGGAGGATTCCCAGCTCCTCAGCGGTCAATTCTTCTATCTTTTCAAGCCCTCCCTTTTCAAGCCGCCGCAACATAGCCAGATGTTTCACCGTAACGATCATGGCTCACCTCCTCCCAGTTCAAACTCCAGAAACTACGGTAATCACCAGACGGGTTAAATCAAGGAAACTCAGAAAAGACTCTGCTGCCGGGGACGAGGGCTTAGCTCAGGCTCTTCTTCTTCAGAAAAAATGCTGATTTTTCCATAGACCCCATCGTATCCGGGCCGAATATAAAGCCTTCCTTCGCGGACCCTCCTTATCCCTTCAAGGACTTTTGAAGAAACAAGCTCCCGCAGTTCTTCCAGATCGGCATAGAGTAAAAGATCAAACTCCCGCCCCCCGAGTTCAAGAATCTGCTGGTAGGTGCGCTTAACTATCTGACTCTGCACCCCTCTCCCCAGGGCCTCGGCAATGATCTCCAACAAGGGCACGAGATGAACTGCCGGCGGTTTGCCGGCAGGCTTAAACCCTTGGGGCCGATCGGCAAGCTCCTCCACCCGATGCATTACCCCCACGGTAAGAGGCTCCCCACACACCGGGCACCTTCCACCGTGACGGAAGGTTTCTTGAGGAGAGAAGAGGACCCCGCAGGCCCGATGGCCGTCGAAATGATATTTTCCTTCTTCAGGGAAGAATTCTACAGTAAAGGCCAGCTGGTCTTTGCGAAGGGCCTCTTTAAGCTGGGAATAGTTAAGCGGGCGATAAAAGGCGTTTGCCTCCCGCCCAAGTTTGGCCGGAGAATGGGCATCAGAGTTGGAAACCAGGGTGAAGCGGTCAAGGGCCGAAAGACGCCAGTTCATGGGAGGATCTGAGGAAAGCCCTGTTTCGAGGGCATAAATAAAGGGGCTTTCTTCTTCAAAGCACTCTTCTATCGAGTCGAAGCCGGAGAAGGCCCCGAAAAGGGAATACCAGGGCGTCCAGACGTGGGCCGGGATCACGATGATATCGGGAGAAATGTGGCGCAGGAGCTTCACCAGTTCTTTCACCGGAAAGCCAAAAACCGGACGCCCATCGGCCTCAAGATTTCCCAGCTTCGAAAGGGCCTGGTTGATTTCGGCTGCCACTTCTAAAGAAGGGGCCAGGATAACCGTATGGACCCGGCGGTTTTTCTTCTCCCCCTGAGAGAAGATGTTTGAGACCTCTGCACTCAAAATAAAACGTGGCCCTTCGGGAAGCTCTCGAAAGACATAAAGGCCCTCTTCGGCAGGCTCAAGAAGCTCTTTTAATTCGGCAAAATAATCGGGGTGGGTAAAATCTCCAGTGGCCACAAGGTC
>JALSPN010000069.1 GCA_026985945.1 Thermodesulfobacteriales bacterium | reverse complement strand
GGGGGCAATGGAATGGGCCCCTTTAATCTGGCCTACTTTGTCCTGTAAAAGATAGGTGAGCATACCGTGAAGAACCCCGGGCTCTCCCACGGTAAGGGTGGCCGAATGTTTGTCGGAATCAAGCCCTGCGCCAGCAGCCTCCACCCCTATCATCTTGACCATTTGATCCCTAACGAAGGGGTAAAAAAAGCCCATGGCATTTGAGCCACCACCCACACAGGCGAGAAGGAGGTCAGGGAGCCTTCCTTCGGCGGCAAGAATCTGGCGGCGGGCTTCCTTCCCGATAACACTTTGAAAATCCCTCACCATCATGGGATAGGGATGCGGCCCTACCACCGAACCGATCACGTAATAAGTGGTCTCCACGTTGGTGACCCAGTCCCTGATGGCTTCGTTGATGGCATCTTTGAGGGTCTGGGTGCCGGAATAGACAGGCACCACTTTGGCTCCGAGAAGCTCCATCCGGAAGACATTCATCTCCTGGCGGACGGTGTCTTTCGCCCCCATGTAAACCGTGCATTCAAGCCCCAGCAGGGCGGCGGCGGTGGCCGTGGCTACTCCGTGCTGACCGGCCCCGGTCTCGGCAATAATGCGCCGTTTACCCATCTTTTTGGCCAGAAGAACCTGCCCCAGGGTGTTATTAATCTTGTGGGCCCCGGTGTGGGTGAGATCTTCCCGTTTGAGATAGATTTTGAGGTGATTGCCGAGCTTTTCGGCCAGTTTACGGGCCGGATAGAGGGGAGTCGGCCGGCCCACGTAGGTCTTAAAATAAAACGCCAGCTCTTTCTTAAAGGACCGATCCTTTTTGAAACGCCGGTAAGCCTCTTCCAGTTCGTAGAGGGCCGGCATGAGAGTTTCAGGGACGAATCTGCCACCAAAAGGGCCAAAATGGCCGCGCCTGTCCGGTAGGGCCAAGGCCGCCTCCTCTCTTACAAAATTAAGACAAAGTTACTGTCCCCCTTCTTCTTCGTCAAACACATCTTCTTCGGTGGTGATTTCCCGCAGGAATTCCTTCTCCACCAGAAGGATCACCAGCTCTCCCACTTCGTTTAAGCGGGTTTCAAAAAGTTCCAGCCTGGCGGTAAAAAAGTTGTAGGCCATACTGGCTGGAATAGCGGCAAAAAGACCCAGGGCCGTTGCTATCAGGGCTTCGGCGATTCCAGGGGCCACGGTGGCCAGGCTGGCGTTTCCCTTAAGCCCTATCTGGTGAAAAGCGGTCATGATCCCCCAAACCGTGCCAAAGAGCCCGATAAAGGGGGTGCTGTTTCCGGCAATCGCCAAGAAGGAGAGCCCTTCTCGGAGGGAGAGGAGTTCTCTTTCTCGGGCAATGTGAAGATGCCTGTTAAGGCGTTTGATAAACATTTCCAACCAGAGGGCAAAAAGTTCCTTCTCTGCAGGGAGAGAGCCCTCGGCCTTAAGCCTTACCACTTCTGCCAGGATAAATCGCGCCACATTCCAGGCAGAAGAATGTTTAAAGCGTTTCATTTTGCCGGCCAAATCTGTGAGATCAAGGCTTTTTTCTGCCTGACGGGAAAATTCGGCAAGACCATGGCCTGCTTTTCTGAACTGTCGCCACTTTAAGAAAATGATTGCCCAGGTGAGGACTGAAAAGAGAAAGAGGATTAAAAGTGTTGCCTTGGCTACCGGGCCTGCCGCAAGAAGGAGACGAAAGAGATTCAAAGACGACCTCCTGCAAAAAAGATATCCCGGGCATCTTCTTGCAAAATTCCTTTTTCCTTTAAAAGGCCGGCAAAGGTCAAAACTGCTTTTTTCCCCTCTTCTCCCAATTGATAAGTGAATCGGTTAACGAAGGTTTCAATATGCCTTTTGATGACCGAAGGCTCAAGTTCCCGGGCGTTTTTGCGGATAAAATCCCAGATAAGGGAGAGATTTTCCCGGGCAAAGGAAAGGCTCTGTTTGAGGTCTTCCAAGAAGGCTTTTTTCACCTCAAAGGGAAGGGCTTTTTTGATAAAAATTCCCCCCAGCGGCAAAGGAAGGCCGGTTTTTTCTTCCCACCAGGAACCCAGATCTGCTATCAGAAAGAGACCATAAGCCCTGTAAATGAAACGGCCTTCGTGGATGAGAACCCCGGCATCAATCTTTCGGGCCTGCAGGGCAGGGATGATTTCATCATACCGGAGGGCGACCAGGTCTTTAAGATAAGGGGCATAAAGCCTTAAGAGAAGACAGGCCGTGGTGTGAAAACCAGGCACCGCCACCCGGGCTTTTGAGAGATCTAGCGCGGGCCTGGTGGCTACAAGTAGCGGGCCACAGCCTCTACCGAGGGCGGCTCCCACCGGAAGAAGCTCGTAAGTTTTTCCTATCCGGGGCAGGATACCAAAAGAGAGTTTTGTTACGGGAAGCTCGGCTTTTAAGGCCAGGAGATTGAGGGTTTCTACATCTTCGAGCCGGAATTCGTAAGAAAAGTGTGGCTTAACCAGGCCTTTAATAAGAGCGCCAAAGATGTAAGTATCGTTGGGACAGGGGGAAAGACCGACTTCTAAAGCCTTTTTTCGAGCCATTTAAGGGCTTCTCCGAGGATCTCAAGGGCTTTTTCTATCTGCCAGGGAGCATCTGGTTCCGCAATGAGATTGCTCACCGCCCTTAACTCTAACAGGGTGATCTGACATTTTCTAGCTGCCAGCGCTACAGAAAACCCTTCCATGTTTTCGATAAGTGCCCCCCGATGTCTGAAGGCCAGGATTTCTCCCCGTTTGGGATCACGGGTGGCACAGCAAACCGTCACGAAAGGGCCGCACTCTATTTTAAATTTTTCTTCCAGAAAGAGCGCGGCTTTTTCAAGGAGCGGGTGTCTTAAGGAACATTCTTTGAGGGCCGGAAGGGTCTCGGCAAAGTCTCCCTGGATGAGATAATGACAGATCCCCAGGTCCCCGAAGTATTCTACCGTGGCCAGGGCCAGGTCTCCAATTTGAAGCCCGCTTTCTGGATAGGCTCCCCCAATGCCTGCCAGCACTACCGGTTCGGAGACCCCTTGCTGAAAGATGGAGCAAGCCCCAAGGGCAGCTTCCACCGGCCCCATACCGATTACCTGAGGAGAGAGGCCGGCCTTTCGAAGGAGTTCTGCTTCCAGCTCCGTAGGGACCAAAAGAAGCATGATTTATCCCTTGGCAATCATGGCGCGCATGAGATCCGCGGCGTTTTCCGTGTGGCCGGAAATATCGCAGATAAATTCCGTGAGTTTGAGGAGATAATAAATGGAGAGGTGGTCCAGCTCCAGGGCAAAAATGTCTCTTTTAAGGGCCGTGGCCACTTCGTCGCTTTCATGTTCTCGCCGGCGGATGGTCCTTACCACCTGTTTGGCCTCTTCCCGGGCCTTATCATCTGCGGTGGAAAGATAGGCCCGGGACTTCTCAATGAGAGGTATCAAGAGCTGAGAAGTTTCGGCATTGTGTTTGGCCAGAGAAAGCATTTGCTGGGCTATCTCTTCTTTAGGGCTTACTTCTCTGAAGGTAAGCCATTTGAGAATATCTTCGGTAGCATCTGCCACCGCATCCTGTTCTTTGAGATAGAGAAAGAGCTCAAACTTATCCACCGGCATAATGATCCCGGGGGGCAGATGGCCACGAATATTCTGCTTGATACGATCAGCTTCCCTTTCAATACGGATGATCTCTTCAGAGATTCGCTGACAGCGTTCGTAATCCCGCTCAAAGTAAGCCTCAAGAGC
>JALSPN010000068.1 GCA_026985945.1 Thermodesulfobacteriales bacterium | reverse complement strand
CTACCCCTCTAAATTCGGCCGCAAGGCCTACAACCCCGTCCTCATGCTCAAAATCCCATCATCCAGCAAATCTATGGCCACTCCGACCCTGAAATGGAAACCATGCTCCCCGGTAACCTCTTCTACCGCCGCTTCCTCGGCCTCTCCGCCCTTGATCCTACCCCGATCACTCTACCATCTCCCGCTTCCGCTCCAACCTCAAGTCCTTGAATCTCTACCGAAAGTGCTTTGACGAACTCAAACGCCAGCTGGCCCAAAAAGGCTTTGAATTCAAGGCCGGAAAGATCATTGATGCCCGCCTGGTCAAAGCAGCAAGAAGGCCTGGCAAGGATAATGATGCCTCTTTTACCAAAAAGGGAGGGAAGACCGTCTATGGCTACAAGGATCACGTAGCCGTTGATCCGAAGTCTGAGTTTGTAACGGAGTTTGTGTGTACACCGGCCGACGTACATGATTCCCAGGTCCTTGAGGAGTTGATTGAAGGTGAAGAGAAGGCCCTTTTTGCGGACAAGGCCTATAATAGCCAGATTTTTTCGCGGATCAGGAGCAAAGTGGAAAAAGTCTTTGGGATATTCAGCCTGCATCTTAATCGGACAAGGGCCAGATATGTGGGGCTTTTTGCCAATGAGATACATCTGTTTTTGACATGTTTTTACCTACAATGTGCTTAATCTTACCTGGCACTTTAGGAAAGGAAAAATTTTTTAAGGGGAAAACAGGCGAATTATGCCCAAAATAGAGAAATAGAGCGAAAAAGTGGAAATGGAAGAAAATAGAGGTGAGAGACCGGGAAATGTTTGGTGATATTGGTAAAAATATTTCAATTTTGTTGATATTGATTTCATAGATGATGGAATTTTTGCTTAATTATCCAAATTATTCAAAGGTCTCCGATAAATTTTTCCCGGGGTGTTTAAAAAATTGAAAGAGAAGAATTTGTCCAGAAATCTCTTTTTGGTTCTGTTGAAAATAAGAAAATGGTGAAGAAAAGAGCAAAAATCAAACAAGCGGCGTAGAAAACATATAAGGAGGGTAAAAATGACGAGAGAAGCAATTTTCTCGAAAATTGCCGAAATTTTAGACATCCAAGCCGGGTTATTAAAGGAAACAACGGATTTGATAAGAACAGTGAAAAAAAATTAGAGAAAACGAAGAATAATACTGTTATCAATCAAAGATGCGGCGAAACGGATGGGATTGGCGGAGAGCACGTTGAGACGTGCTAATAGCGCAAAAAGAAATCAAGGCGGTCAAGATCGGCGGAAAAATCGCGTGCCTGCAAGCGAGATCACCCGTCTGATTCCGCTCTAACTAATCCCGGGCGCCGGAAGGCGCCCTTTTTCCTTTCTTTTTGGCCCTTTTTGGTGTCCATTGACATATTTCCTTATATAAATTTTCACTTGGTCGAGAAAGGGTAAAGAAAGACGAAAAAAGTTAGGATTTAGAAATTAGGTTCGAGTCCTCCCGGGCACGCCAACTTTGATTTCCTCCTTCTCCCAACCCTTAGAACCCAAACTAAAGATCCAAATCTTGTTACTTACGAGAAGAAGGATTAAGTTTCTGGCGTTTGGAGGAGGAAAGAATGGAAGTTGCACTTCTGGACTACGGTGCCGGAAATGTAAGGAGTGTGATTAACGCCCTTGAAAGGCTTGGGGCCAGGGTGAAAGTCGTCCAAACCCCTCGGGATATTCTCGAAGCTTCCCGGCTCGTCTTTCCCGGTGTAGGAAATTTTGGTTCTCTCATTGAAACCCTCCAGCAAAAGGGCTATTTCGAGGCCCTTAAACGCTATTTAGCTCTTGGGCGCCCCTTCTGGGGTATTTGCCTGGGGCTTCAGGCCCTTTTTGAAGGCTCAGAAGAGGCCCCAGGAGTGGAAGGTCTGGGTTTTTTCAAAGGTTATGTGAAAAGGTTTAATCACGAGCTCTCCGTCCCCCATATTGGCTGGAATGGCATCAAGCCCCATCAACCCTCTTTCATCTTTAATGGCCTTACAGGGGAGGAGAAGTTTTATTTTGTGCACTCCTACCATATTGTTCCGGAAGATGAGGGAATTATCCTTTGCACCACAGATTACGGATATGAGTTCGTAAGTGCGGTCCAGAAGGGAAATATTATTGCTACCCAGTTTCATCCTGAAAAAAGCGGCCAGGCAGGGCTTAAAATCCTGAAAAATTTTCTTGAAGCCCCCTTGCCGGCGGTGAGGCCCCCTCGCGTACCGGCCAAAACCTCTCTTGCCAGACGAATTGTGGCCTGTCTTGACGTGCGCACCAACGATGAGGGTGATCTGGTGGTTACCAAGGGAGATCAGTATGACGTGCGGGAAAAAGGCCGGGTTCGCAATCTTGGAAAGCCCGTAGAACTTGCCCGACGTTATTACACCGAAGGCGCAGATGAAATCACCTTCTTAAACATCACCGGCTTTAGAGACTTTCCCCTCAAAGATCTCCCCATGCTTGAGGTTTTGCGTCTTACCTCGGAAAACGTCTTTGTCCCCCTTACCATCGGGGGAGGAATTCGTGATTTTAAAGATCGGGACGGCCGCTTTTATTCTGCCCTTGAGGTGGCGGCAGAGTATTTCCGTTCCGGCGCGGATAAGGTCTCCATCGGAAGTGACGCCGTCCTCATCGTGGAAGAATACCTGCGCACCGGAAAGGCCACGGGAAATAGCTCCATCGAGACGATTTCCCGGCGCTATGGAGCCCAGGCGGTGGTAATTTCCATCGATCCCCGCCGGGTCTATGTGGATTCTCCTGCCAAATGTAAACACCCCGTCATCGAAACAGAGATCCCGGGGCCAAATGGTGAACATTATTGCTGGTTTCAGTGTACCATAAAAGGAGGGCGAGAAGGGCGTGATCTCGACGCCATCACCCTGGCCAGGGTCTGTGAAAAACTCGGGGCCGGAGAGATCCTCCTCAATAGTATCGACCGGGACGGAACTAACCTAGGGTTTGATATCGAGCTTATCCGGGCTGTTAAAGAGGCCGTTTCTATCCCGGTAATTGCTTCAAGCGGGGCAGGGTGTCCGGAACATTTTTACGAAGTCTTTACCAAAACCGGAGTGGAAGCCGCCCTTGCCGCCGGAATCTTCCACAGGAAAGAGGTAAGTATTCAAGAAGTCAAAGAATATCTCCAAAAAAAGGGGATAGAAATACGGCCGGTTTTCCGGGAAGAGCTCCTTTAAAAAACAAATTCTGCAGGCACTACCGGCCCTTCAATGCAAACGTGGAGATACCCCTGGTTTTTTTTGGGCACGACACAGCCAAGACACATCCCCAGGCCGCAGGCCATGTGGGCTTCGAGAGAAACAAAGCTTTTAAGGCCAAACTTCCGAGAGAGCTCTCCTACAGCTTTAAGCATAGGTAGCGGTCCGCAGGCATAAATTGCCCCTTGAGAATTATTTTCAAGGAATCTTATCAGGGGCTCGGTTACAAACCCCTTGTGCCCCCGGGAGCCGTCTTCGGTGGCCAGAAAGAGTTTGACCCCGAGTTTTTCAAATTCTTTAAGCAAAAGGAGTTCTTTTTGCGTGCGAGCTCCGTAAAAGAGGAAAACATCTTTTTTTTGTTTGCGGAGTTCTTTGGCCAGAAACAAAAAAGGGGCGATTCCCAGGCCACCAGCCACCAAAATAGCGGCCCCCTTTTGGGAAAGATCAAAACCTGTCCCGAGGGGCCCCAGGATCGAAATTTTTTCCCCCTCGTTTTTTTGTGAAAGTATTTTCGTGCCCCGCCCCCGAACTTGAAAGAGCAGGCTGAAGTAAGAGCTTTCCTGATCATGGACTGAAAAGGGCCTTGCCAAGAGGGGATCAAGCCCTGGCCAGGCCCTTACCATTACAAATTGGCCGGGCCTGGCCCCCAAATTTCCTTCCAGCCTGAAACGATAAATTCCAGGGGCCAGAAGATCTTTTTGAAGCAGAAGATAGTCTGGCATCAGAGGCCCTTTTTCTCCAGAAAAAGGCAAAAAGCCAACAGTAAAAGACTAAAAATTATCCCGGCTATCCAGGGGGAGACCCCGAGAAGAGAAGGGATGGTAACTTTGCCCAGGG
>JALSPN010000067.1 GCA_026985945.1 Thermodesulfobacteriales bacterium | reverse complement strand
TTTCTCATTACAGAGGCCTTTCTTTTCCTCTTTTTACACCACCGTTATATGCAAAAGGTTTCTGCGGAAACAGGTTTTGAAAATGCTTATTCGCTTTTAAGTTCGGTCCGGGCGGCTATTGAACATCCTATGACTACAGGAGACGAAGAAAGTATCCGCCAGATGTTACAAAATGTGGCCCAAAGTGCGAAAGTTCACGTTTATATTGCAGACCCGGAAGGCGTGATCACCTATGCTCCTCATTCTCAGGAGGAAAGAAAAAAGATCTGGTCAGAGCTTCCTGAAGAATTTGTTTCTCTTGCCCAAGAGGCCATAAAAAGCGGGCGGCAAGATGCCCTTATCAAATTCTTTAAGGAAGGCTCGCGGGGAGAGCTCCTGGGGCTTAAGGTCATCAAAAACAGCCAGGCCTGCGCCCATTGTCACGGCACTTCAAGGAATGTACTGGGCTTTCTCTTCTTGAAAAGAGATATTTCCAAACTCTTTGCCATCGAAAATCAAAGTATCAGATCTTTTGGTATAATCATTTTCCTGGTGCTTATCTTTTCAGTCATTGTCCTGACCCTTTTACTCCAAAGGGTAGCCATTTCACCGGTTCGTTCTCTCTGTGCCAAATTGAAAGATCTCGCAGTAGGGGAGGCGGATCTTACCAAAGAACTTCCTCTCGAGGCCCCCAATTGTTCCGAAATTATGAAGTGTGGAGAAAGCAACTGTCGCAGCTTTGGTAAGGAGATTCCCTGCTGGTATGTCTCGGGAAGCTACGCCACTGATCCGGATTGTCCCAAGATTGCCTCTGGTGAGTATCGAGATTGTGCAGAATGTAAGGTCTATGAGATGGCTTTAAAGACCGAGATCGAGGAGGCGGCTTCCCTGGTAAACGCCTTCATCAATCGTATGCGCCAGATGATCGCCAGGGCCAAGTCTCATGCGGAAAACGTGGGCCTTGAGGCCCGAAAACTTCATCAGGAATCTGAAACCATGAGCCAGGTTGCTGCCAGAACCAGTGAAGGCACCGAATCTCTCTTACAATCAGCAAAAATGACCTCCGAGATGGTAGAAAATGTGGTCCGGGCTATGGAAGAAATGAACGGGGCGGTGGTAGAAATCTCTCGCAATACCAGCCTCTCGCGGGAGAAGACTTTAGAAGCTACGGAAAAGGCCCGTCACGCCGTAGAAGTAATTCAAAATCTTTCTCAGGCCTCAGAAAAGATCGGGGAGATAAGTCAGCTTATCGGAAATATTGCCGAGCAGACCAATCTTTTGGCCTTGAACGCCACCATTGAGGCCAGTCGAGCCGGAGAGGCTGGCAAGGGCTTTGCCGTGGTGGCCAACGAGGTCAAAGAACTCGCCCGCAAAACCAGCGAATCAGTTGAGGTGATCGATAAAAACGTAGAACGCCTCAAAGGCGATGTTTCTCAGGCGGTTTCGGCTATCAACGAAATTCTGGCGGCGATAGAAGAGCTAAATAACATGGCCCAGAATATAGCCAGCGCTGTGGAAGAACAGACCGCGACCACCGAAGAGATAAGCACCAGTGCCCAGCAGGCTGGTGAAACGGTAAAGGAGACCACCGGCTTTATTCAGGAAATAGCCGAAGGAAGCGGGGCCGTGAAAGAAAGCAGTGAAAAAGTAAAACAAGCAGCCCAGAAGTTAAACCAGCTCTTTCGCGAACTCCATGATCTCTTGATTTCTTTCAAAGTTTAGTAAAAAGGGGCCTTCTGGCCCCCTTTTTATTCTTTTATTGGTTTATTCTTTCCACCCTTACGGCCTTTCCTTCCCGGCGAGGGATTTTTCCCTCCGGAAGCAGGATTACTTCGGCACGAAAACCAAGGTAATTATAGATTTCTTCCTCAAGTCTTCTTTTCAGACTTTCATCAAGGCTTCTGCTTTCTACCAGGATTTCGACAAAGTCTTTGCCCTCTTTTTTGCCTATCCGGATGAGATAATCGGGAAGGGTTTCGGGATGGGCCATAATGATTTCTTCGATCTGCCGCGGATAGAAATTCACGCCTTTCACCTTGAGCATGTCATCGGTTCGCCCTTTAAGGCGGGCCAGCCGGAGCATAGTTCTCCCGCAGGCACAGCGGCCCCGGGAAATTATCCGCGTAATGTCTCTCGTGCGGTAGCGAATAAGCGGGAGACCTTCCCGGGTAAGGGTGGTTACCACAAGTTCTCCTTCCTCACCGTCAGGAAGACTCTCTCCGGTTTCAGGATCCACGATTTCTACCAGATAGTGATCTTCCCACACGTGAATGCCCTGGTGAGCGATACAGTCAATCCCCAGGCCGACACCCCCGGTCTCCGTCATCCCGATGATGTCAAAGGTTTCAATCCCTAGTTCTTTTTCGATGAATTTACGGGTTTCATCACTCCAGACTTCAGCGCCAAAGATTCCCACCCGGAGTTTGGTGCTTGTAAGGTCAAATCCCTCACTTTTGGCCACTTCAATGAGGCGTAATGGGTAGCTTGAGATGGCCGCAAGAGCCGTAGTGCCAAAATCTTCCATGAATTTTAACTGCATAAGGGTTCGCCCCGGCCCGATGGGGACCACGAAACATCCAATCCTCTCTGCCCCATAGTGGAAGCCAAACCCCCCGTTAAAAAGCCCAAAACCAGGGGTAATTTGAAGGACATCTTTGTAAGTGAGCGTGGCAGCCGAAAGACAGCGAGCCATAATTTCGGCCCACTGCTCCACGTCAGAGCGGGTGTAGGGGTTTATAACAGGCGTTCCCGTGGTCCCGGAGGACATGTGAAATCGCACGAAATCTTCCTTGGGGGCGCAGGCCAGTTTAAAGGGATAGGCTTCCCGGAGTTCATCTTTGGTGATAAAAGGCAGAGATTTGAGATCAGCCAGGTCTTTTAAATCTTCCGGGTGAAAATCGCCGAAACGAGCGGCATAAAAAGGATTATTCTCCTGAATATGCCTTAAGGTTCGACGCAGGCGTTTTAATTGCAGCTTTTCAAGCTCTTCTCGCGGAATGGTCTCCAGGCGAGGTTGATACATTTTTACTTCTCCTCCTTTTGAGCCAGTTCTTGGGCCCTTTGCGTGGCGCGTTTAAATCCTTCGCGGGCCTTTTCTATGTAGCTTTCGTCCACACAGAAGGCGAGCCGGATGTGCCCTGGCCCTCCGAATCCCCGGCCAGGAACCGCCAGAATGAGTTCTTCCTGGAGGAGACGGCAAAATTCCACATCATCAATAGGGGTCCGGGGAAAGATGTAGAAAGCCCCCTTGGGTTTTACGAATTCAAGCCCTGCTTCCTCCAAAACCTCACAGAAAAGGTCTCGTCTCTTCTCGTAAATTGTTACATCTACCGTCTCCTCAGCACACCTGGCTGCAATACGCTGGGCCAGGGCCGGAGCATTTACGAAACCTAAAATGCGGTTGGCCAGAATAAAGGCCGCCAGAAGTTCCTCTTTCCCTTCGGCTTCCGGATGAAGGGAAAGAAAACCGATCCGCTCCCCGGGGAGAGAAAGTTCTTTGGAGAAGCTTGTGACCACGATGGCATTTTCGTAATAGGGGAAGATGGGCGGGGTCTCCAGGCCGTCAAAGACGAGATTTCGGTAAGGCTCGTCGGAGATTAAATAGATAGGATGCCCCCATTTTTCGGACTTTTGTTTAAGGAGGTTAGAAAGCTCTTTGATTTCTTCAATACTATAGAGTTGCCCCGTGGGATTGTGAGGAGAATTGATAAGGACCGCTTTGGTGCGAGAGGTGATAGCCGCTTCCAGGGCAGAAAAATCCAGAGAAAAATTCTCCCTGGTGCGGACCGGAACGGCCACTCCCTGATGATTTTCTACGTAAAATTTATATTCCACAAAAAAAGGGGCCGGGAAAACGACTTCCTCTCCCGGGTCAAGTAGGGCTTTAAAAATGACGTTCAGGGCCCCGGCTGCCCCACAGGTCATGACAATGTGTTCCAGTGACACGGCATATTTTTGCTCCTTGGAAACTTTGATAGCCATAGCCTCCCTTGCAAAAGGAAAGCCGGCATTGGGCATATAACCGTGAAGGGATGGGGTGTCTTCTCTTACGATTTCTTCAAGGGCCTT
>JALSPN010000066.1 GCA_026985945.1 Thermodesulfobacteriales bacterium | reverse complement strand
ATCATATCCCAAAAGAAACCCAATTTAGCCAGTTTGTAAAACCCTTTGATCCCATAACCAATGTGATGGATTTGCATAATGGCACCCCCTACTTAGAGTGCCAAAGGCTTCTGAACTTATTCAGCTTATCCCCGAGATTTGCGAATAATTTCTCTCTTTTCAGGAAAGACCAGGTTCTCTATTAGCGGGAGCACTTTTTAGTCAATGTTACCCACTGGTAGGGGAAGTTTTCCTTTGGGGCGGTTATATCCTTTGCTGCCCGGGGCATTCCGGGAATTTCCGTTTCGAAAGCAAGACCATTACCCTAAATAGCGTTGCGGGTTCGGAAAATTCTCCTGTCTCTTCCGGGGGAAGGTTCGGCCCCGCGACAACCTGCTCTTTGAAAACTGAATATTGCCACGAAAAACAAAAGCCTCAAAAGGGGAGGGGGAGAGAATTTCTCTAAGGGTTGCGGCGATTTCCGGAAGAGAAGGAAATGGCCGGAGCCCTTGGAATGAAAACCACTAAAAGCAAGGAGGTGTTATGGGTTATTCTTTTGTCCATCCCGCTTTTGATTTTGCCCTTTGCTGCCTGGCAAGGGTTTACAACCAGGCACCGGGTTTTTTTGAAAGAAAGGTCTCAGAAGCCGAATTGAGGCCTCTGGCATCGGAAGCAAAGGAGAAGGGCTATTTCGTGGATGAAGATCATGAGTTTGAGCTTCTTGAGGTGGAATGCGATCTGTGGGCTGGAGTTGAGCCGATTTTTCGAGAGAATGTAGAAAGTGCTGCCATATTTCTGGGGTTAAATTCTTTAGAGCGAGATTTTCTGACTTTTGCCCTGGTCTATAAGACTTTTCCTGCTTTTTCTTATGTTATTGATAGTCTGTGTGATGAATTATCTCTTTCACAACTCGTTCGCCTTTTTGCTCTCATGTTCCCCGGGGCTTCGACTGACAGGATCGAGCGCGTTCTTCTCAACGAGAGCGTTCTGTCCGAGGCCGGGCTTCTCTACATTGAAAATCCTTTTATGATTGAGTTTTCCTACACCCTGGCCAACAACTTTTTCCGGAAGGATTTCGATTTTGAGGCGGCGCTCAGAGAAAACATTCGAAAATCTCCACCTGGAAGGCTTATTCCGGAAGATTTTTCCTATCTGAAGGAATACGAACTTTTGAAGGCCTATCTTCAGGCAGCGGTAACGGAAAGGAGGCCGGGATCTCATCTTTTGCTCTACGGCCCGCCGGGGTCAGGCAAAACGGAGCTCGTGCGACTTTTGAGCCGGGAGATAGAGGTGCCACTTTACGAGCCTGACTACAAGGACGACAAATATGAGGAGAGGGATCGTTTCTCTTCGTATCGGATAGCCAACTATCTTCTCCGGGGTCAGAAAGCCCTGCTTCTTTACGACGATGCCGACACCTTTCTCAACGAAGTGGTGGATAAGGCCTGGTTCAACCGGGTTCTGGAAAGCGCTCCGGTTCCCACGGTCTGGATCTGTAATGACACGGAAGGGATTGACCCGGCCCTCATCAGGCGTTTTGACCTCATTATCCGCATGGATTATCTGCCCGAAGAGGCCAGGCGCCGGATGCTGAATTATTACCTTGGAGATCTGCTGGAAGAAGAAAAAAGTGCCGAAAAGTTTCTGGAGAAGGCCTCACGCAAGATCATTCCTCCCTCGGTGGCAGCCAAGGCCAGAAAGGTGCTCGAAATGATCCAGGACCACTACGAGGAAAGGCCCAGTAAAGCCGCAAACATGCTCCTGAACCATGTGCTGGAGCTCCTCAAGCTTGAGAAGATTTAAGGCCTGAACACTATTTACCTGGAGGGAGAATATTTTCTCCCTCTCAGAAATACGAAAGGAGGTGTGCTTGGCTGGCAAAACGTTTAAAAAAGAGCCCTTTCATAACGGAGTTAGATTGCTCAGGGCTTTGAGAAGGGAAGGGGCCTTCTCACACCCGGTCCCTCCCAGGAAGCTGAAAATTTTCCGGAATCCCGGAAGAATTTACGAAGTGGTTGATTTCATAAATTCAAACGCGGAAGAATTCTGGGAAACCGAGCCCTTTTTCAGAGGCTTTCGCATAGCACTTAAACGCCAAAAATCCGGGAAGAAAGGCTCTCAGGAAGGCGGCTTTTACTTTACCGATAAAGCAAACAATCCCCACATTTATTACCTGAAGAAAAAACGGGGCACACCGCGAAAAAGAAAGAAGAAAAAGGCCCCGAAATCTCTGATCGTTGTCAAAGGCGGAAGAAAAGTCAAAATCACCTTAAAAATTAAAAAAGGAGGCAAAAAATGAGAGAAATGAAGATTTTGCAGGATTATTTATCCAAAGAGGAAGAAGCAAAGGATATTCTTCGTTTGATTATGGAAAGTCTGGTGGAAAGGGTTTACGAGGAAGACGAAGAGGCCCTTTTTTTACCGGGTGACATAAACGAAGATGAAAAGTATGTGGTCTGGAGTTTGAGGCCTTTTTATGAAGAAGAACTGGAGGAAGGGGCTGGAGAAGAGGATGAGGAAGAGCTTGAGGAGGCAGAGGGCCGAAGGCTCACCTGTGAGGTAGGGGTCTATTTCTGGTCTCCTGAGGATTTCGGCCCGGCAGCCAGCATATACGTGATTTTTGATGGTGGCCCAAGGGGTCTGCGCTGGAGGCTCTTAAACAAAATGGCCCGCAAGCTAAAAGGAAAAATCTTCCTGACTCAGGAAGAATGGACGGAAGATGAGGCGGAGATCAAGCGCCTGGCGCTTGAAGACTTCGGAAATCCGGAAGAACTCGTAGAAACCCTTACCGAGGAGCTTCTTGAAACAGGTGAAAAAGTCATAGATATTCTCGCCGCAGAAGAAGTCATCGAAGCTTAAATCTCTTTCTCTCCTTACAAGGAATAGAAGTTTCAACTGGAAATGGCGGAGGAGGTCTGTCTGCGGGCAGGCCGCCTCCCCTTGCCGGTTTTTAAAAAAACAGAAAAAAGAGGAGGTTTGTGATGGAGAAGGGTCTTTCTTTCAACTTCAGGAAAGGGTCTTTTGGGAAACAGGTGGACTACTTTTTGAGCCTCATTTTTTCGGCCTCAAAGATTGTTTCTGCGGTCATAGTGGCCCTCTGTCTTCTGGTTCTTCTTTATCAGGGAGGCAAATTTCTCTTTGCCGGGCATGTATCTTTTGAGGTTCCGGCTTTCAAAGAGGTGAAGGAGGCGCTTGAAGCATCTCAGACAGAAAGGGCCGGATCGGAAGACTACACTTTTCTTGAGGAGAAGAGGGAGGTTGAGAAACGCTACGGAGACACCATAAGTAAAATTGTCCGCGATTTTGGTTTTTCATCCGGGACTTACGACGTGCTGGTGAGGGATCTGATAGATATTCCGGCGGAGTATCGTTCAGGCTTCATCTACGGGCTGGAGGATTTTCTTAAAGAGGCCAAAAAATACGAAGATAAACACCACAGGGGCCTTTCCCTGGTAAAGCTTACCAACTGGTATCGGGAGGCTTTTAAACAGAGGCTTAGAGAGGCTCAGCTGAAGAAAGAGGCCGCCTCAGCCCAGAGGCTTTATATCCTGGCAAGTATTGGTGTAACGCTGGTCATCCTACTTGCCTTTCTCATAATACCTCTTCTTATCAAGATAGAAGAGAATACGAGAGGGGAGAAAGCATGATGAATATTCTGGCGGTATTTTTGCTGGGTTTAGCCCTTTTTTCGGGAATGTTTTCTTACGCTTATGCGGGCAAGGGAAAAGCGGAAGCGAAGGTGTTGAGCTAGGGGCGCAATCCCCAAACAGGGGAGGTGATCGTGATCCTTTCCTTCCGGCCTGCGGAATGGCAGGTCTTTAATAGCTATTACGGCCCCCTTACCCCCACTCACAGGAAAGTAAGTTTTCCTATACCCAAAAGGCAGAACCAAATAAAGTCTTACTTTGATGGTCAGGATGGCGGGGGTAGTAGCCCTCGCCATCTTTAATTTTTAAGCTCCTCCACTTGAAAGGAGACGATGTTGCGTTCACGCTTGCTGAATTCGACACCGATGAGAAAGATCTTGCAGCCCTCTGCGGCATACTTCTCAAAGTAGCGCTTCTCTTTGAGCTGCTCTAAGGCCCGCCCCTCGGCCTT